>NZ_CP115463.1:4302500-4470728 GCF_027912495.1 Caulobacter sp. NIBR1757
GGGGTCGGCCAGCTGGGCGACGCCCTCGGGTGGCAGCAGCTGGGCCCATAGCAGGAAGGCGGCCAGATACTGCTCGTCCTTGACCAGGCGGCCGACGACGGCGCCGGTCTCGGTCTCGGTGGGTGGATGCTTGCCCTTGGCCATGGCGGTCAGCACGGTCATGGCCGCGCCGGGGTTGTCGCCGCTCCTGGCCATGTTGATCAGGAAGGCCGAGCGCCAGGGCGGGTCGCCGTCGAGGCGGGCAGCGAGCAGTTCGGCGCCGCCGGGCTGGGCCGCCAGACGGGATAGCTGGGTGGTCATCACCCCGCGCATCGACACCGGCCAGGCGCGCAGCAGGCCGTCGGCGCGTTCGATCGTCTCGGCCAGCCTGCCCGCCTTCAGACGGTCGGCGACCAGCCAGCTGACCGCCGGGATGTCGCGCTTCATGCGGTCGCCGGCGATGGTCATCAGCCGGTCGCGGCGGGCCGGATCGTTGGTGGCGAAGGCCAGGGTGCGGAAGGCGGAGCCCGAGGTCGGATCCCGGCTGAGTGCGGCGAGGGCCAGGCGGCGGGCCGGGCCGGTCTCGCGACGCTCCAGCCGGCGTTCCGCCAGCCGGGCCATGGCCTCGGCGTCGCTTGGGCGCCAGGCAAGGGCCCTGGCCGGGCTCTCGGCCGTCAGGGCGTCGGCGACCGAGCGCTGGACGATCAGGCCGCCGAGGCCAAGGCCGCCGAGCACGAGCACGGCGGCCAGCATCGCATCGCGCCAGGGGAAGACCCGTGCGGGCGGCTCCGGCGCGACCGGCGGCACGACCCGGAGGATCGGCCGTCCGCCGTCCCTGCCGCCATCCCCGCCGACCGGCATGTCCGTCGTCGGCATGGATCAGCCCTTTTGACGGCCCAGCTTCTTGGTGTCGTTGCTGCCGTATTCGTAATTGTAGGCGTAGCCGTAGCCGTATCCGTAGCCATAGCCGTAGCCGGCCGCCTTGAGGCTGAACTTCGACAGCAGGGCGCCGAGGATGCGGGCGTTGCCCAGACCGAGGCGGCGCAGGGCCGCCTTGGCCAGGCCCTGGCGGGTGGTGCCGGCCTCGATGACCAGGATGGTGCCGGCCACCGAGCTGGCCAGCAGCGGGGCGTCGGCCAGGCCCATGACCGGCGGGCCGTCGATGATCAGCAGGTCGAAGTGCTCCTGGGCTTCGGCGATCAGGGCGCGGATGCGGGTGCCGGCCAGCAGTTCGGCCGGGTTGGGCGGCAGCGGGCCACAGGGGATGAAGGCCAGGTTCGGCTGGTCGGTGGCCTGGGCCAGTTCGATCAGGGTGGCCGAGCCGGTCAGGTAGTTGGACAGGCCGGCGCTCGAATCGGCGCGCAGGGTGCGGTGCAAGGACGGGTTGCGCAGGTCGCTGTCGACCAGCAGCACGTTCATGCCCAGCTTGGCGAAGTTCTTGGCCAGGGCCACCGAAGTGGTCGACTTGCCTTCCGACGGCCGGGCCGAGGTGACCAGGATGTTGCGCGGCACGCCCTCGTTGGTCGAGAACTGCAGGGCCGTGCGCACCGAGTAGTAGGCCTCGGAGAAGGAGCTGCGCGGATCGGCCATGGCCTCTTCCGGGGTGACGCCCTTGTCGAGCATCGGGATGGCGCCGAGCAGCGGCATGCCGAGCTTGCCCTCGATGTCTTCCGGAACCTTGATGGTCTCGTCGAGGCTTTCCAGACCGAAGGCGGCGCCGACGCCCATCAGCAGGCCGATGCCGAGCGCGATCAGCAGGTTGATCAGCATGTTGGGCTTGTAGGGACTGCGCGGGGTGACGGCGTCGTCGATCACCGAGACGTTGTTGGCCCCGCCGCCGGCGGTGACGCCGATGTCCTTGAAGCGCTGCAGCAGCCCGTCATAGAGGGTGCGGTTGGTGTCCACGTCGCGCTGCAGGATGGTGTACTGGATCGAGCGGTTGCGCAGGTCCATGACGCCGGACTTCAGGCCGGAGACCTGGCCCTGGAGCTGGCTCTCGGTGTTGCGGGCGGTCTGGTACTGCTGCTGGATCGAGGCGCGGATGTTGCCGGCCTCGGCGTTGATCTGGCGGCCCAGTTCGTCGATCTGGCCCTTGATGGCGACCACCTCGGGGGCGTCGGGCACGAATTTGGTCAGCATCAGCTGGTACTGGCCGTTGAGCGCCGCCTGCTGCTGGCGCAGGGCCTGGATGGTCGGGCTGCCCATCACCTCGGGCAGGCTCATCAGGGCGCCCGACTGGGCCTGGCGCCACTTCTGTTCGGCGGCGATGCGCATGCTCTTGGCCATGCCGAGCGCCGTGTTCATCGACACCAGGTCGGTGGCGGTCAGCGAGGTGCTGGCCGTCTGCTCGGCGCCGCCGCCGCCGGGAGCGCCGCTCGCGGCCGGGGCGGTGACGCTGATGATGCCCTGGCTGGTGGCGTAGTCGTTCAGCGCCCGTTCGGAGACCTCGAGCTTGGTCTTGGCCTCGGCCAGCTTGTCCTGCAGCACCACGCGGGCGTCGGCGGTGGCGTCGAAGCGACGGTCGAGGTTGAAGCCGACGTACTGCTTGGCGAACAGGTTGGCGACGCGCGAGGCGATGGCCGGGTCGGGGCTCTCGTAGGAGATCTTGACCAGCCGCGAGTTGCGCACCGGCTCGATCGAGAGGCCGGCCATCAGCAGGCTGGTGGCCTGGCGCTCGCGGGCGGCCAGGGGGGCGGTCATGTTGGCCGCCGTGCCCTTGCCGCGGCCCAGCAGCTTGTTGATGCCGTCCTTGAAGCCCGAGGGCTTGGACTGGTTCATGAAGGCCGGGTCGTTGGCCAGGTTTTCCTTCTGCACCACCCGCAGGGCCAGCTTGCGGCTCTTCAGCTGTCCGTACATGGTCTGGTAGAATTCGAGGTTGCGGCTGTCGTCCGGCGTCACTTCCTGGATGCCGGTGTAGCTGGCCACCTCGCGATCGATCTGGATCATCGTCGTCGAGCGGTAGATCGGCGTCGTCAACAGGGTGAAGATCAGGCCGAGGATCAGCATCACCCCGACCGCCCCGGCGATGACCAGGCGGTGCTTCACCAGCACATGCCAGTAGGCCAGCAGGTTGATCTCGGGGTTGACCCCCTGTTGCTCGTCGAAGTTGGCCCGGGTGGGAACCAGGCCGCGGCCGCCGGAGACAACCAGCGGCCGGGGCATGGCCGTGGTCATGTAGTTGCGGGCTTCCGGTTCGCCGTCCCGGTGCTCATCGTTGTCGCCGCGCTTCATTGGTCCTCGGAGCCCCTTCGCCGGCCCCTCCCGGGGGCGCGGCGCCTAATTCAGTCAATACGTCATACGCGCCAGCGGCGCGATCAGAGCACCGGCACGAAGGTGCCGATCAGCGGCACCGCCGAGATCACGTCGCGCCACAGGGTCTTGCCGCCCGAGCGGTCGACGAAGACCACGTCGTTGGCGAAAATCTGCGGGTCGTCGATCTTGCCGGTGCGGATGGAATTGAGGTCGAACACCGCCACCATCCGCTGGTTGTTGACCATCCGGAAGACGGCGACCTTCTTCTCGTTGGCCTCGCGGTTGACGCCGCGGGCCATGGCCACCGCCTGGATGAGGGTGGTCTTGCCGATCAGCGGATAGACCCCCGGCTGGCTGACCGAGCCATCGACGGTGACCTTCTGGCTGGCGAATTCCTTGACCGAGACGGTGACTTCCGGCGAGCGCAGGTAGCGGGCCTTGAGCCGGGTGGTCAGTTCGTCGCGGATTTCGTTGACCGTCTTGCCGGCCACCGGCACGGCGCCGATGATCGGCATGCCGATCTGGCCGGCGGCGTCGACCTGGACGATGCGCGAGACGTCCGGCGCCTGGTAGACGCTGACATCGAGGGTATCCATCGGCCCGACGCGATACTCCTCGGCGCCGACGACGGCGCGGGTCGGATCGGGCGGGGGCAGCGCCTGGCCATAGAGGGCGCCATCAGCCATCTTGCCGGAGCCGCCGCCGGTGCAGGCGGCCAACAGGACGCTGGCAACCAGCGCAAGAACCAGGGCACGGATCATGAATTGCTCCCCACTGCGTAAATCTCACGCATCATAGCCTCTTCAGGCCGCTTTAAACAAACGCCGCAGAAAGCCAAATCCCGTCGTCGGCGCCTTTTGGGCGCGCGCGGCGTCGGGCAGCATCGAAGGCGGCCGGTTCTCGAGAACGGCCCGCGGCCGGGTGATGACCATGTCGATGGCCGCCTGCTCGCCCAGCCGCTGGGCGACGGCGTCGCGGGCGGGGGACAGCTGCGGCCGGCGATGGCGCATGTTGTGGGCGTCCGTCGCCAGGATGTGGACCAGGCCCTCGTCCAGCATGCGCTCGGACCAGTATTGCGGCCGCTTGCCGAAGCGGCCGGTGACGGAACCGGAGGTCAGCTGCATCCAGGCCCCGGCCTTGGCCATGCGGACCATGGTCTCGTAATGGCTCTCGATCCAGTGCAGGCGTTCCGGGTGCGTGATGATCGGGTGGTAGCCGGCGGCCATGGCGGCGAAGACCGTGTCCTCGATGCGCGGCGGGGCGGTATGGTGCGGCGGTTCGAACAGGAAGTAGCGGGTGTCGCCGAGACTGAGGATGCGGCCCGAGCGCAGGCCGGCGACCAGGTCGACACACAGCTGCACATCGGCGCCGGTGGTCAGCTGGAGCGGGATCTCTTCCCGGTCGAGTTCGACCTGCAGGGCGGCGACGGCGGCGCGGATCTGGGGGCCGGTGTTCTCGTAGAGGCCCGGGAAGATGTGCGGCGTGCAGGCGACGACCTCGATGCCGTCCTCGACGGCGCAGCGGGCCATGGCCAGCGACGTCTCGAGATCAGGGGCCCCGTCATCGATGCCGGGAACCATGTGGCAGTGTAGGTCGATCAAACCCGCAACTCCAAAACCAAGCCCATGCGCGGACCTTCGACCTGCAGGCGCGCGGAAGCGCGCGCGCCTTCTAAAGGATGACGCCCGCCCACCCGACGCTGCGTTATCTCGCCGCACCCGGACCGGGTCAAGGCGCAAACAGCGTTATCCGAGCGGTGTAGCCGAAACTGCACAAGTTCGTCGCCGGGATGTCGTCGTTTGCACCCAAACGGTGGCGGCGACGGAAACACAGATGTCGAATTGTTCAATATTATGAAGGTCGCCCGACACGGGGTTTCTTTCCGAACGCCGGTTGCCAGCCTGCGACGGCGCCACTATGGGACAGGCTTGCTGTCGCGGCGGGCGGGGGTTCGCCGCAACTTTCCGGGGGTATTCCAAGGGTGTTTCCGACGGTCGAGTTTCTGCGCACCGCCGCCCTGGAATTCATCGCGGCGTTCAGCGCCGTCACCGCCATCATCTTCCTGCTCTCGCCCTTCGCGGCGCGGCTGGGCCTGGTCGACAAGCCGGGCGGCCGCAAGGATCACGCCGCGCCGACCCCGGTGACCGGGGGCCTGGCGATCGCCGTCGGCACCATCCTGCCGGCCCTGGCCCTGACCCCGCCGAACGCCCAGGTGGTCGGCCTGGGCGTCGCCGCCGTCATCCTGGTGATCGTCGGGGTGCTGGACGATATCTACGACATTCCCTGGCCGATCCGGGTTCTGGCCCAGACCGGCGCCGCCCTGGCCATCGTGCTGATCGGCGATGTGCGGGTGGCCAACATCGGGCCGGTGTTCGGCCTGGGGCCGCTCGACCTGGGCTATCTGTCCGTGCCCTTCACCATCATCGCCACGGTCGGGCTGATCAACGCCCTGAACATGGCCGACGGCATCGACGGGCTGGCGGGATCCCTGTGCGTCTGCGCCCTGGTCATGCTGGTGGCGGCGTCGCTCTACGCCGGCAACGCCGACCTGGCCCACGGCCTGACGGTGATCACCGGGGCGGTCATCGCCTATCTGGCCTTCAACCTGCGCCTGCCCTGGCGCAAGCGGGCCCGCATCTTCCTCGGCAATTCCGGCAGCGCCTATCTGGGCCTGATCATCGCCTGGGCCGTCTTCCGCCTGACCCAGAACCCGGTCTATCCGGTCACCCCGGTGCTGGCCCCCTTCCTGATCGCCCCGCCGCTGATCGACTGCCTGGTGCTGATCGTGAGGCGGGTCCTGCACAGGCGCTCGCCCTTCCACGCCGACCGCACCCACGCCCACCATCTGATGCTGGACGGCGGTTTCAGCGTCACCGGCGTGGTTGTGACCCTCTGCGCCCTGTCCCTGACCCTGGGCCTCGGCGTCGCCCTGGCCCTGCGCGCCGATGTGCCCCAGCCGGTGCTGCTGGCCATCTTCGCGGGTCTGACGGTGGCCTACTTCCTGTTCACCCGGCATCCCGACCGGGCCATCGCCGTCTATGCCCGGCTGACCGGCAAGGCCAAACGCTAGAGGCCGAGCGCGGATTCCAGGGCCGCGACCACCCGCTCGACATCGCCGTCCTGCATGGCCGGATACAGCGGCAGGCTGAGGCAGCGGTCGTACCAGGCCTGGGCCCCCGGCAGGTCGAGCGGGCCGTTGCGAGCCCGCCAGTAGGGCTGGGTGTGGACCGGGATGTAGTGGACCTGGCTGCCGATGCCGGCCGCCGACAGGCGGGCCATGACCTCGGCGCGGGTGACGCCAAGGGCGTCGAAGTCGATCAGCACAGTCAGCAGATGCAGGGCCGGGTCCGACCAGGCCGGGCTTTCGGCCAGGGCGACGGCGTTCAGGCCCGCCAGCCGCGCCCGGTAGAGGGCGGTCAGCCGGCGGCGGCGGCCGGTGAAGCGGTCCAGCTTGCCCAGTTGCGACAGGCCGAGCGCGCAGTTGATGTCCGGCAGGCGGTAGTTGAACCCCGGCTGCGCCATCTCATAGACCCAGGGGTCGGCCCCCGGCGGCCGGGTCATGCCGTGGCTGCGCAGGGACCGGAGTCTGGTCGCCAGGGCCGCGTCGTTGGTGGTCAGCATGCCGCCTTCACCGGTGGCGATGGCTTTTACCGGGTGAAATGAAAAGCTGGCCATGGCCGCGTGACGGCAGTCGCCGACCCTCTCGGGTCCGCCGCCGAAATCCATGGTCGTGCCCAGGGCATGGGGCGCATCCTCGACCAGCACCGCCCCGGCCTCCGCCGCCAGCCGCGCCAGGCCGGGCAGGTCGCAGACATCGCCGCGTAGATGCACCGGCAGCACCGCCTTCACCGGTCCGATCGCCCGGGACAGGGCCTCGGCCAGGGTCCGGGGCGTCATCAGGCCGCTGTCCGGGTCGACGTCGGCGAAGACCACCTCGGCGCCGACGTAGGCGGCGCAGTTGGCGGTGGCCAGGAAGGTGATCGAGGGGACGATGCAGGTCTCGCCGGAACCGACGCCGAGCGCCAGCATGGCCAGATGCAGCGAGGCGGTGCCGTTCGAGCAGGCCACCGCATGGGCGGCGCCGACCTTCTCCGCGAACGCCGTCTCGAAGGCCTCGACCGTCGGGCCGGTGGTCAGGAAGTCGCCGCGCAAAGCCTGCGCCACGGCGGCGATGTCGTCTTCCTCGATGGTCTGGCGGCCATAGGGCAGGAAGCCGTCAGACACCCTGGGCGTCCAGCATGGCGGTCAGGCCTTCGGGGCTAAGCCATTCGGTGTTGCTGTCGCTGGCGTAGGCGAAATCCTCGGCCACCGGCCGGGCCCCGTCCTTCGGCCCGAACGCCTCGCGGGCGTATTCGACGAAGGCCGGCTCGATGACATAGCGGTCGTCCAGCTCGCAGGTCTGGCGGGCGTCGTCGGCCCCGACCATGATCTCGTGCAGCTTCTCACCCGGGCGGATGCCGACGATCTCGATCTCCGCCTCCGGGGCCATGGCGCGGGCCAGGTCCGGCATGGCCATGGAGGGGATCTTGGGCACGAAGATCTCGCCGCCGCGCATGATCTCCAGCGAGGAGAGGACGAACTCCACGCCCTCGTCGAGGGTGATCCAGAAGCGGGTCATCCGCGCGTCGGTGATCGGCAGGCTGGTCGCGCCGCGCGCCAGCAGGCGGCGGTAAAGCGGCACCACGCTGCCCCGCGAGCCGACGACATTGCCGTAGCGCACGACCGAGAAGCGGCAGCCGAGGTCGCCCGACAGGTTGTTGGCGGCAACGAAGGTCTTGTCCGAGGCCAGCTTGGTAGCGCCGTAGAGGTTGACCGGGTTGCAGGCCTTGTCGGTGCTGAGCGCCACCACCTGCCGCACCCGGTTGCTGAGCGTGGCCCAGACCACGTTCTCGGCCCCGACCACATTGGTCTGGATGCATTCGGAGGGATTGTACTCGGCCGCCGGCACCTGTTTCAGGGCGGCGGCGTGGATGACGATATCGACGCCGCGCAGGGCCAGGGTCAGGCGCGAGCGATCGCGCACGTCGCCGAGGAAGAACCGCATCTTCGAATAGTCCTCGGCCGAGAACTTTTCGCGCAGGTCCTGCTGCATCTCGCTCTGCTTGAGCTCGTCGCGGCTGTAGACGATCAGCTTGCGCGGCGCGTAGCGGGTCAGCACGGTCTCGATGAACCGCTTGCCGAACGAGCCGGTGCCGCCGGTCACCAGGATCACCTGGCCGTCGAGGTTCAGTTTCTTGGGCGCGAATCGGGTCATCGGAGCTCCAGATCGGCGCCGAATCTGGGCCGATGCGCCGAATCTGTCACCTGCGCGTAAATCACGCATAAACCATGCGGGACTAAGGGAGGCGGATGCACCGCCGTCTCGCCCTCGCCGCGCTCGTCGCGCTCGTTCCTTCGATCGCCGCCGCCAACGGGCCTGAGAAGAAGAAGGGAGGCGGCGCCAGCTACATCCAGATCCAGACCCTGACTGCCTCCATCTTCCGCCGCAACGGCACCCGGGGCGTGCTGACCATGGAGGTCGGGGTCGATGTCGCCAACGACCAGCTGCGCGAACTGGCCGCCGCCTCGGCCCCGCGCCTGCGCGCCGCCTATGCCCAGGTGCTGCAGATCTACGCCTCGGGCCTGCCCGCCGCGACCCTGCCGGACGCCGACTACCTGGCGGCCAAGTTCCAGCGCGAGACCGACCGCGTCCTCGGCAAGCCGGGGGCCAAGCTGCTGATCGGGACGATCCTGATCAACTGATCACATCGCCGAAATGCCGCCGTCAAGCTTCAGCTCGGCGCCGGTCATGAAGCGGCTTTCGTCGGAGGCCAGGTAGAGCACGGCGTCGGCGATGTCCTTCGGCGTGCCGATGCGGCCCAGCGGCACCTGGCGGCCGAGCTTGGCCTCGCCCTCCTCCTTGCCGAAGCGCTGGCGGATCGGGTCGAGGATCGGGGTGTCGATGAAGGTCGGGTGGATGGAGTTGGAGCGGACGTCGATCTTCTGCTTGGCGCAGTAGAGGGCGATGTTCTTGCTGAGCAGCCAGACCGCCGCCTTGGAGGCGTTGTAGGCCGGGCCGTTGTGGTTTGCGATCAGGCCGGCGATCGAGCTGATGTTGATGATCGAGCCCGGCTGGTTCTCGCGCAGGTACCGAATCGCGTGCTTGGCCCCCAGAAACACGCTGTCGACGTTGACGCTCATGGTGATGCGGAAATCGTCGAGGGTGCAGTTCTCGATATCGGCGCCGCGGCTGATGCCGGCGTTGTTGAGCAGCACCGAGATGCCGCCCATGTCGGCGTTGGCCCGTAGCAGGGTGTCGATCCAGCCCTGCTCGTCGGTGACATCGAGGCGGTAGGCATAGGCCGTGCCGCGGCCGTGGGCGGCGTTCAGCTCGTCGGCGATCCCTTGCGCGCCCTCGAGGTTGAGGTCGGCCAGGGCGACCTTCGCCCCCTCCTCGGCCAGGCGCCGGGCGGCGCCGGCCCCCAGACCCTGGGCCCCACCGGTGATGAAAGCCTTCTTGCCCGCGACCCGTCCCGACATCTCGTTCCTCCGAATGCTCTTTCGAACAACCGTTAGAGCGCCGCGGCGGCCTCGTCCATGATCGCGGCGAGGGCGATGTCCAGGCTGGTCACCCCGTCGGCGTCGTGGGTGCTGAGCAGCACCTCGACCCGGTTGTAGACATTGAACCATTCCGGGTGGTGGTCGAGCTTCTCGGCCGCCAGGGCGACGCGGGTCATGAAGCCGAAGGCGGCGTTGAAATCCTTGAACTGGAAGGTGCGGACAATGGCGTCGCGCTCGCCCTCGGCGGCCTTCCAGTGGGGCAGGGACTTCAGCGCCTGGGCAGCGCCGATCTTCGAGGGGCGGGTCATGCGAAGGACAATCCCGTGGCGCGTTCCAGATCGGCCAGGGCCTGGTCCTGGCCGGTCACCTTGATGGCCGTCATGCCGAGCGCGGCGGCCGGCTTGCAGTTGATGCCGAGGTCGTCGAGGTAGACGCACTCGGCCGGCTCGACCTGCAGCAGCTCGCACATCATCTGGTAGATGCGCGGGTCCGGCTTGCGGATGCCGGCCTTGCTGCTTTCGATGATGGCGTCGAACAGTTCCATCACCCCCTCGACGGCCGCCGCCTTCTGCGTGTTGGCCGACATGCCGGCGCCGTGGCCGGTCTGGACGTTGTTGGTGATGCAGCCGACCTTGAAGTGCTGCTTGCAGGTGTTCAGCGCCGCGACCACCCGGGGGCGGATATCACCCGACAGCAGGGCCAGCACCTCGGCCCCGCGCACCGGGTGGCCGAGCGCCGTCGATTCCGTCAGGAACATCGCGTCGAAGCCGGGGGCGTCGATCTCGTTGCGCTCGAACAGGGCCCAGGCGTTGCTGTCGGGGTTGGTCGAGTTGACCGTCCGGAACAGATTGTGCGGCAGGCCCTTCTCGGCCTCGTACCGGTTGAAGGCCTCGAACGGCGAGGAGGTGATCACCCCGCCGAAATCCCAGATCACCGCCTTGACCGTCATTCTCGCCCCTCGGGTTCGCGCGCCGCACGCATACTGGGGTTTCAGCGGATCGTCTTCACCAAATCTCCTCTTGCGGCGCGCCCGTGAGCCGTCACCTTGGCGGCGCATGTCCCTGTTCCTCCCGCCGCTCCCCCTCCGCCTCCTCCTGTTCGCCATCGCCTGCGGCGTCATCGCCTGGCTGTCGCTCAGTCCGGGCGAGGCCCTGCCCCAGGGGCTGACCTTCTGGGACAAGGCCGAGCACGCCCTCGCCTACCTGGCCCTCACCCTGCTCGGCGCCTGGACCTTCCCCGGACGCCTGGGCCGGCTGGCGGGGGGGCTGTTCCTCGCCGGGGTCGGGGTTGAGATCCTGCAGTCGACCATGGGGCTGGGCCGCCAGGGCGACGCCTGGGACGCCGTGGCCAACAGCACCGGCATCGCGGCCGGACTGCTGATCGCCCTGGCTCTGCGCCGCCTGCAACGCACAGGGGTGGGTTAACTCTGTCCCTCCCTTGGCGGGTGAAACGGCGGGCATTGGCGGCGCGCCCGGCACAGTCTGAGGTCGGATCCCTCTGTCTCGTCAGGCTTTGCCATGCGTCTTCTGTCCCTCGCCCTGATCGGCGTCTCCGCCTTGGCCCTGTCGGCCTGCGATGAGCTGACCCCCAACCGCAAGGGGAGCCAGCAGGCGACCGCCGACTGCTGCTGCAAGGACCGCTGCCCGGCGCGGGCGCCGGCGCCGGCCAAGGCCGACGTCGAGGCCGGCAAGACCGTCGAGGTCGCCACAGCCGAACAGACAGTCCGCACCGGCGGTCACGTCCGCAAGGTCGTGCGCCACGGGCGCGGCGGCGGCGAGTCCAGCTATCGCTACAGCTACCGGTCGGGGACCGAGGGCGTCGGCTACCTGGACGAAGGGGACTACAGCGGCGGCTATCGCCGGGTCGGCGGCTCGGTCAGCGTCGAGGAAAGCGAAAGTTATTCCGAAAGCGCCCGCTATTCGGAGAGCGGCTACAGTTATTCCTCGAGCGGTGGCGGCGTGGTGGCTTACGACGGCGGCGGCCGTGGTCACGGCCGGCGGGGCGGCGGCTATGCCGGAACCGACCGTGACGGCTACCTGACCTGGCCGGGCAAGACCGAATAGTCAGGGCTTGAGAAAGCCCTCGGCGGCGAACACGGCCATGGCCTTCGGGCCCGACAGATAGTCCAGCACCGCCTGTCCGGCCGGTGTCGCCCGGGTCAGGGCGGCCGGGTAGAGGATGCGCGGGTGGGTCGCCGGCGGGAACAGGCCGACCACCCTGACCTTCGGCTCGGCATGAGCGTCGGTGGCGTAGACGATGCCGAGCGGCGTCTCGCCCCGGGCGACATAGGCCAGGGCGGCGCGGACATTCTCGGCCGGGGCCAGGCGGCCGGCGACGTTGTCCCAGACGCCCAGCTTGATCAGCGCCGCCTTGCCGTACTTGCCGGCCGGCACCGACACCGGGTCGGCGATGGCCAGGCGCCCGCCGCCCAGGGCCGCCGCCAGCGGCATGCCCGGGGCGATCTTCAGCCTGACGGTCGAGCCTTTCGGGGCGATCAGCACCAGCCGGTTGGACAGCAGGTTGCGCCGCGTGCCGGCGGCGATCAGCCGCCGGGCGCCGAGCCAGTCCATCCATTCGCTGTCGGCGCTGACGAACAGGTCGGCCGGCGCCCCCTGGGCGATCTGGCGGGCCATGGCCGAAGAGGCGCCGAACGACAGCCGCAGCGGCGCGCCGGAGCCGCGGTAGCCGGCGGCGATCCGGGTCAGGGCTGTCTGCAGCGAGGCGGCCGCGAAGATGCGGATGCCGCCCCGCGCCAGGGCCGGGCCCGCCGCCAGGGCCAGGCCGGCCGCCAGAACTGTACGCCGCGCGATCATCTCCCCGTCCTGCCAGAGGGTGAATCCGCCGGCAACCATAACTGGCCCGCGCCTTGCGGACCTCTCCCCTTGCTGGATCAAAACGGGACAGGGAGAATCCCCATGCGTTCGCCGAACGGACCGATGTTCAAACGGTATGAGATTGTCGCCATCGTCGCTTTCCTGGCGCTGGCCGCCCTGGTGACCGGATTCCGCCTGGTCTACTGATCCGGACCCGGAGGACCGGGAACCCATTCGCCGAGTCCGGACGTTACCGACCCCTGGGGGCTCGGAGACGTTTGCTTGAGCCAGGACGCCAATACGCCTGACGGGGGATCGGCCGCGCGGCTTGCCGCGCGGGCCCGCGCCCGTCTGAAGCACGCCTTCGAGCCCGAAACCGCCGAGCAGGCCGCCGCCCGCCGCGAGCGACACGACCCCCGGGTCGCCACCCGGATGGTCATCGGCCTGTCGGTGGTCATGCTGCTGATCGTCGGCTTCCTGGTGATCTTCGACTGGAACTGGCTGCGCGGCCCGATCGGCGGCCTCGCCTCGGCGCAGCTGCGCCGCACCGTGGTGCTGGCCGGCGACCTCGATGTGCATCCCTGGTCGCTCAATCCCCGGGCCGAGATTCACGACCTGCGGATCGGCCAGCCGAAGTGGGCCCTCGACGCCGGCGCCAAGCCTGGCGAGCAGATGGCGACGGTCGGCCGCGTCGAGGCCAGCCTGCAGCTGCCCGACCTGCTGCGCGGCCGCACGGTGCTGAGCTATCTGCGGGTGCGGCAGGCGAAGATCCACCTGATCCGCGACCGGGACGGGCGCGGCAACTGGGAGTTCGGGGCCCGCAACAAGGGCAAGTCGGCCAAACTGCCGGCCGTCCGCCGCCTGCTGATCGACCGCGCCGAGCTGCGGCTCGATGACGCCCGCCGCAAGGCGGTGTTCGAGGGCGTGGTCTCGACCGAGGAAAGCACCGCCGGCGAGACGGCCGGCCGCTTCCTGCTGAAGGGCGATGGATCCCTGAACCGCGCCAGGTTCGTCGCCCGTATCGAGGGCGAGCCGCTGCTCAACATCTCGCCCGACCGGCCCTACCGCTTCAACGCCCAGCTGCAGGCCGGGGCCACCCGCGTCCGCGCCGACGGCCAGATCGACCGGCCCTTCGACCTCAACCGCTTCGGGGCCCGCTTCAGCCTGTCGGGCGCCGACATGAACGACCTCTACGTCCTGACCGGCGTGGTGCTGCCCAACACTCCGCCCTACCGGGTCAGCGCCGGCCTGGTGCGCGACGGCGGCCGCTGGCACCTGAACCAGGCGCGGGGGACGGTCGGCGAGAGCGACGTCGCCGGCCAGCTGAGCATCGACACCTCGGGCGACAAGCCGATGCTGACCGCCGACCTGCGCAGCCGCCGGGTCGATTTCGACGACCTGGGCGCCTTCTTCGGCATGCGGACCCGCCAGGTCGGCGATGAGACCAAGTCGACCCCGACCACCGGCGGGCGGCTGCTCCCCGACTCCACCCTGCAGGTCGACCGCATCCGGGCGATGAACGCCGACGTCAATTTCCGGGCCGACGCCGTCAACGCCCCGGGCCTGCCCCTGCGCCGGTTCTCGCTGGACCTCGACCTGACCGACGGCGTCCTGAAGATGAACCCGATCTCGTTCAGCCTCGACCGCGGGACGATCAAGGGGACGGTGGTGCTCAACGCGACCAGGGACATCCCCCGGACCGATCTCGACCTGCGGATGACCGGCGGCCGGATCGAGGACTGGGTGACCACCAGGGTTCAGGGCCTGCCGGTGATCGAAGGGTCGCTGGCCGCCCGGCTGAAGCTGTCGGGGTCCGGCAATTCGGTGCATCGGGCCGCCGCCAACGCCAATGGCTCCCTGACCCTGGTCGCGCCACGCGGCGAAGTGCGGCAGGCCTTCGCCGAGCTCTTGGGCGTCAACGCCAGCGCCGGGCTGATCAAGCTGCTGTCGGAAGACCCCAAGACCACGCCCCTGCGCTGCGCCGTCGCCGATTTCCAGGTGCGCAACGGGGTGGCCCGATCCAACCGCATCCTGGTCGATACCGGGGTTGTGCTGGCCGAGGGCAGCGGCAGCATCAATCTCGAGAAGGAGACGATGAACCTGCGCTTCGAAGGCGACTCGAAGAAGCCGCGCCTGTTGCGACTGTTCCTGCCGATCACCGTCAAGGGTCCGCTGACAAAGCCGGGCGTAGGCGTCGAAGCCGGGCCGCTGGTCGGCCAAGGCGGGGCGGCCGTGGCGCTGGCGGCGCTCAATCCCTTCGCCGCCATCCTGCCCTTCGTCGATCCGGGCCTGGCCAACGACGCCAACTGCGGGGCCCTGGTCCGCGAAGGCCGCCGGCGCGGGGCGCCGACCAGCCTGAAGACGGCGCCGGTCACCGAGAGCCAGATCGAGGGGGCGAAAAAGGAAGAGAAGGACCGCCAGAAGGCCGTCCGCGACGAGAAGCAGGACCGGGATCGCAACAGTCGCAAGAACCGCGACTGATCGGCCCATCCGCTGCGATTTCCGAAAGCGGCCTTATCTGCTATAGGGCGCGTCTCCATCGGACATTTCCCATCGTGACCACGACCCTCGACCTTTCCCGGGCCGCCAAGCCTGTTTCTCCCGTCAACCTCAGCGGTCTGACGCGTGACGGCCTGCGCCAGGCGCTGATCGACGGCGGCGCCGTGCCGGCCGACAAGGCGCGGATGCGGGCCAGCCAGATCTGGCGCTGGATGCACCAGGCCGGGGTCACCGACTTCGCCGACATGACCGATGTCGCCAAGGAGACGCGGGCCAAGCTGGCCGAGACCTTCACCATCGCCCGGCCGGAAATCGTCGAGCGGCAGGTCAGCAAGGACGGCACCCGCAAGTGGCTGATCCGCACGGCCCCCGGCATCGAGATCGAGACCGTCTACATTCCCGACGTCGGCCGGTCGGGCGCCCTGTGCGTCTCCAGCCAGGTCGGCTGCACGCTCAACTGCACCTTCTGCCACACCGGCACCCAGGCCCTGGTCCGCAACCTGACCGCCGCCGAGATCGTCGCCCAGGTGCAGGTGGCCAAGGACGACCTGGCCGAATGGCCGTCCGACAAGGAAGACCGGCTGCTCAGCAACATCGTCTTCATGGGCATGGGCGAGCCGCTCTATAATCTCGACGCCGTCACCGATGCGCTGGACATCCTCAGCGACAACGAGGGCATCAGCATCAGCCGCCGGCGGATCACCGTCTCGACCTCCGGCGTCGTGCCGCAACTGGCGGCGCTCGGCGAGCGGACCCAGGCCATGCTGGCCATCAGCCTGCACGCCACCAACGACGAGCTGCGCAACGAGCTGGTGCCGCTCAACAAGAAGTACCCGATCGCCGAGCTGATGGCGGGAATCCGCGCCTATCCGGGCCTTTCCAACGCCCGCCGGGTGACGTTCGAGTACGTCATGCTGAAGGGCGTCAACGACAGCCCGGCCGAGGCCCGCGCCCTGGTGGCGCTGCTGAAAGGCATCCCGGCCAAGGTCAACCTGATCCCCTTCAACCCCTGGCCGGGCAGCCCCTACGAGTGCTCGACCTGGCCGGTGATCGAGACCTTCGCGGCCATCCTCAACAAGGCCGGCTTCGCCTCCCCCATCCGCACCCCGCGCGGCCGCGACATCCTCGCCGCCTGCGGCCAGCTGAAGAGCGAGAGCGAGAAGGTCCGGGCCAGCGCCCGCCGCAAGGCGGCGCCGGATGCGGAAGCCGCGGCGTAAGGCCACCCGCCGGGGGAAGACCTTGTCACACCCGGGCCTGACCGTGCTAACCATCGGCGCCTCTTCCTTTCGGGATCCGTGATGCCGACCGACCTGCAGTCTCCGGAAATCGCCGCCTTCGCCAACGGCTTCCCCTTCGCCCTGGCCCAGGCCGGGGTGACCCTGGTCATGCTGATCCTCGGGGCCGCCCTCTATGCGGTGCTGACGCCCCACAAGGAGATCACCCTGATCCGCGAGGGCAACGCCGCCGCCGCCCTGTCGTTCGGCGGGGTGCTGGTCGCCCTGACCATCCCGCTGGCGACGGCGCTGCAGAGCTCGGCCTCGCTGCTGGAGATCGGGCTGTGGGGCGTGGCGGTGACCTTCGTCCAGCTGCTGGTCTTCCGGCTGACCGACTTCGTGCTGCACGGCCTGCCGCAGCGCATCCAGGAGGGCGAGCTGTCGGCCGCCCTGCTGCTGGTCGGGGCCAAGCTGGCCACCGCCCTGATCCTGTCGGCGGCGATCAGCGCCTAGCCCTTGTGACCTTGGCCCAATGAACTTCCCGCGGCTTCCGGACTGGACGATCTACGGCGCCGTGGTCCTGGCGCTGGTGATCGCGTCGGTCGGCCGGCGCGAGAAGGCCGACGCCCCTGCCCCGCCACCGCCGGTGCCCGGCGAGGAGGGCGTGCCGCTGGGCCCCGCCTCGCCCTTCGACCCGGCGGTGGTCGTCGACGTGCAGCAGAACCGGCCGCAGCCGAGCAGCGGCACCGCCTTCTCCATCGCCGACAACGGCGTCTGGATCACCGCCCGCCACGTGGTCGAGGGCTGTCCGCAGGTGGCCATCGTCGTCGCCGAGGGCCGCGGCGTCGCCACCCGGGTCAGCGTCGCCGCCGCCGGCGAAGCCGTGGTGCTGATCAGCGACGGCGGCGCTCCGGCCATGCCGGTCATCGACCAGGCCCAGGCCCGCAATCTCAAGCGCGGCGACCGCGCCTTCCATCCCGGCTTCCCGCAGGGCAAGGCCGGCGAGGTCACCTCCCGCCTGCTCGGCCGCGAACGGCTGGTGGTCCGCAGTCTGGCCCAGCGGCAGCGGGGCGAGCAGACCGAGCCGGTCCTGGTCTGGGCAGAGGTCGGCCGCACCAACACCCTGAAGGGCCCGCTGTCGGGCCTGTCCGGCGCCCCGGCCCTGGACGCGGCCGGCCGGGTGATCGGCGTCACCGTCGCCGAGGCCCCGCGCCGGGGCCGCATCTACACCACCACCCCGGAAACCCTGCTGGCCGCCATGCAGGCCGCCAGCCAGTCCCCCTCGCACCTGGCCACCGGCGAGCCGGTCAACACCGAGAACTACGGCCGCGTCGCCGACGCCCTGCGCCGGGACCTGCGGGTGGCGCAGGTGGTCTGTCTGGTCTGAGCGAAGCGATTATACCACAGGCCGGAGGGGTAAAGCTGAATTTATTCAACCCCTTAATACCCACTCGGCGACCCACCGGATACCGACGCCAGCGCGGCTTTTACCCTCTTTAAGACCCACCTGAATCCCACCGGAAACCACCGGAAACGACCGGATCGCCGGCCGTCGGGATCGAGGCCTTGCGGCCGCCCGTGGAATTTCACCCGGAGGAAATTATGAGGCCGGATCGGCGGCCGTTTCCGGCTTCGGCTGGCGGGCCGCGACGTAGAAGACCAGGATCATGCCGATAATGCCGATCACCGTGGTGTAGATGTAGAACAGGAAATAGCCGACGCCGAGCGCGGCCGGGGTGACCTGGCTTTTCTCCATGGCCGCCGCGTAGCTCTCCGGCGGGACATTGGCGATCAGGCCGCGCAGGCTCTCCAGGGGTCCGCCGACCTCCGCCGCTCTGGCCGACTCCTCGACGATGCGGCCCGACTGGGTGGCCAGCAGCTTGCCGAACAGGGCGTAGAGCGAGCTGAACAGGGCGTACTGGGTCGCCGTGAAGCCGATGCTGGTCAGGCTGGACATGTAGGCGATCAGGGCCGTGCCGGCGAAGCTGCCGCCGATGTTGTCGGCCGCGATGGCGCCCATCAGGGCGTAGACGTTGTGCCCCTCCAGGGCCATCCAGGCGAAGGCTAGGTTGCTCAGCGAGCCCAGGAAGGCGCCGATGATCAGGGTGCGCATCAGGCCGAGCTTGAGCACCGACCAGCCACCCAGCGAGACGCCGATGATCGACATCACCGCCCCGAACACCTTCCGCACCTCGGCGATCTCGGGCTTGGAGAAGCCAAGGTCGGTGTAGAAGGCGCCGTTGATGTTGATGACGAAATCGCTGACCCGGTAGAAGCAGATCAGGGCCAGCATGAAGGCCGCCAGCTTGCCGTAGCGACCGAAGAACTCGACCAGCGGCTCGCCCAGCGCCGTCGACAGATAGGTGCCGGGACGGGTCGGGAAGCGGGGCACGGGCCAGGCGGCAAGCGCGATGACCGCGAAACCGCCGAACACCCCGACCAGTTGCCAGAGGGCCTTCCAGTCGCTCTCGAAGAGCTTGACCAGACCGGCCCCGCCGGCCTCCGCCCCGCCCAGCAGCCAGGCCGCCGCCGAGGCGTCACCGGTCAGGCCGGCGCCGAGCATCAGGGCCCCCAGCAGCAGCAGGCCGCCGCGCACGATGTATTCGACGATTTCCAGGGCCGGCCGGGCGGGAACGCCCTCGACCGAGATCGGCCGCACCGAATGCTGGGCCTCGCGCGGGGCCAGGATGGCGGCGGCGACACCGACACCCATGGCGGCGGCCATGACGGCGTAGGAGATGTGCCAGTCGAAAAGTTCGGCCAGGATCAGCGGCACCACCCCGGCGATGATCATCGCCACCCGGTAGCCCCACTGGTAACTGGCGGCCATCGCCCCCTGCATTTCCTTTTCGACCACTTCGATCCGCCAGGCGTCGACGACGATGTCCTGGGTGGCCGAGAAAAAGCTGACGATGACGGCCATCAGGGCCATGGTCACCAGGGTGGCCTTGGGGTTCTGCACCGAGATGCCCCAGAGGCCGAGGATGATGACGCCCTGGGCGATCAGCATCCAGGACCGGCGGTGGCCCAGCCATTTGGTCAGCAGGGGCACGCGGGTGCGGTCGATGACCGGGGCCCAAAGGAACTTCAGGGCCGTGAACATGGTGGTCAGGGTGAAGAAGCCGATGACCTTCAGGCTGACCCCGTCCTCGCGCAGCCATATGCTCAGGGTATCGAACACCAGCAGGTTGGGCAGGCCGGCGGCAAAGCCGAGAAAGAACATGATGGTGACGCTGCGCATGTCGCGCGTCGCCTCGCCCTGGGCGCGGGTGTTCTCGCCGAACCGGTTGGTCTCATCGACGCCCGGCCGCGTTCCGGCCTCCCAGACGTACCAGGCCCAGCCGGCCACGGGCACGGCGGCGGCCAGCAGCCACCAGCCGCTGCGGCCCCGGTCGTGCAGCCGCTTCACCCCGATAGCCAGCAGCGGCCAGATCAGGCCGATGCCGATGATCAGCGGCATGGCTTCCAGCAGTTCTGAGCCGGGCGGCTTGGGCGGCGGGGCGACGCCGGGGGCCGGCGGGGCTTGCAGGTTCACCAGGCCCCAGAACAGGCCGAAGATGCAGGCGGACGCGATGACCACCAGCCAGAACTGCAGCCGCGCCGCCCGGCCCTGGAAGCCGAACAGCAGCTGGTTGGCGCTTTGTTGGCCCTGCGGCTTGTCGTCCGTTGCGGCGGCTGCGGCCATGTTTACCCCTCCCGAAGGCGGGGCGAACGCTGCCCCGTCTAGCCGGTCAACTTGGCCTGCGCCGTCGGCGGCGTCCAGCGGGCCCAGCGGGTCAGGGCGGTGCGGAGGGCGTCGGCGGTCAGGGGTTTGACCAGAAAGTCGTCCATGCCGGCCGCCAGGCAGGCGCGGCGGTCGTCCTCGAAGGCGTTGGCGGTGAGGGCCAGGACCGGGGTGGTGATGCCGCGCTGGCGCAGGGCCCGGGTGGCGTCGAGGCCCGACAGGCCCGGCATGCGAACATCCATCAGGATGAGGTCGTAGCGGCCGGCCTCGAGGGCGGCCAGCGTCTCCTCGCCGCTGGCGGCGCGATCGACGACGGCGCCCTCGCGTTCCAGCAGGGTGCGGGCCAGCAGGGCGTTGATCGGGTTGTCCTCGGCCAGCAGGACCCGGGCGCCCTGGGCGGTGGCCGGGGCGATGCGTTCGTCCTCGTTGCTGACCGCCTCGACCAGGGTGGCGACACCCTGAGCAGCCAGCACGCGGGCGGCCAGGGAGGCGCGGCGCAGCGGCTTGATGAGGTAGCCGGCGAACCCGGCGGCGCGGCAGGGCTCGATGCGGTCGCGCTCGTCGGGGCGCAGCAGCACGATGGCCGCGTGGCCGGCCGGCGGCTTGAGGCTGCGACGGCTCTTGATCAGGCCGTGGTCGACCAGCAGCACGGCGCCGGCCGGCGCCTTGGCGACGGCTCCGGCCACGCCGGCGGCGGCCAGGGCGACGCCGCCACAGGCCTCGATCTGGCGAACGGCGGCGGCGCGGACGGCGGGATTGGGGCTGGCGACGACGACGGTCTGGCCGGCCAGGCTGTCATCGGCGGTCTGCTCGCCGACCGCTTCGAAGTCGGCCGCGAACCAGAACCGGGCGCCGCCATCCGGCGCATCCTCGACGCCGACATGGGCGCAGTGGGCTTCGGCCAGCAGCTGAACGATGGCCAGGCCAAGGCCCGCGCCGCCGAGGGCCGAGCCGCCGTGGCTGGGGTCGGCGTGGGTGAAGGGCTCGAAGATCCGGCCCTTGGCGTCGTCGGGCACGCCCGGGCCGCTGTCGGTGACGGTGAAGCGGATGCGGCCGGGGCCCTCGGGCTCGGCGGCGATCAGGACGCCGCCCTTTTCGGTGAACTTGACCGCGTTGCCGGCGAAGTTGAGCAGCACCTGGCGCAGGCGGCCTTCGTCGCCGAGGATGGTCCCAAGGCCGGGCGCGGCGGCCCAGGCCACCTCGATGCCCTTTTCATGGGCGCGCGGGCTCATCAGTTCGGCGACCTGGCGCAGCAGGCTCTCGACCTCCATCGGGGCCGGGTGCAGCTCGAGCTTACCGGCCCCGAGGCGGGCGAGATCGAGCACGTCGTTGATCAGGCCCAGCAGATGGTCGCCGCTTTCCTTCAGCGCCTTCACATAGTCGCGCTGTTCGGGGCTGAGGGCCGTGCCGTCCAGCAACCGGGCCATGCCCAGCACGCCGTTGAGGGGCGTGCGGAACTCGTGGCTCAGGGTGGCCAGCTGTGTCGGGGTGATCGCGTCGGTCATGGCCGGGGAGGATAGGGCACACCGGTTAAGGGTGCGTTTGAGGGCGGAAGAGTCCAACTCTTCGCCCGTTGGGGGGAGGACAGCTTTGGAGCGTGAGCGACAAAGCAGGAGGGGGGACCCCTGCCTGACGATTCTCCCCTACCGCCGGCGGGGCCCGCCTCCTGATTTCTCGCTAAGGCTCGAAATCTGTCCTCCTCCCGCTTCGCGGGGGGAGAGTTTGGATGTCCGCGCGCTGTTGACAGGGTTTGGCCGGTCGGAAGAGAACGCCGTTTGTCGGCCGGGTCTCCTCGCGCCATGGGAGGATCAGATGGCGCCGCGTCAGGCCGTGCTCGGGATGGACGGGGCCAGCTTTTTCCATGGCTCGACCCGCATCTTCGAGGACGTCTCCTTCCTGCTCGACGATGCGCGCACCGCCCTGGTCGGGGAGAACGGGGCGGGCAAGACGACGCTGCTCCGCTGCCTGGCGGGGGAGCTGGAGCTCGACAAGGGGCAGGTTCTGAAGTCGCGGTCGTTGCGGGTGGGGTATCTGCCGCAGGACATTCCGCCGGGGCTGGATGAACTGCCGGTGCGGGAGGTGCTGCGGCGCTCGCTGGAGAAGGTGGGCAACGGCGACGATGACTGGCGGATCGATGTGCTGTTGGACGAGATCGAGGTGGCGCCGGAGGTGGCCGAGCAGGCGTTCGGGTCGCTGTCGGGCGGGTGGCGGCGACTGCTGCTGATCGCCGGGGCGGCGGTGCTGGAGGAGCCCGACATCCTCATCCTCGACGAGCCGACCAACCATCTGGACCTGTCGAACATCAACCGGCTGGAGGACTGGCTGACCGCCGCGTTCGAGGCACCAATGCTGATCGTCAGCCACGACCGGGAGTTCCTCAACCGGGTCACCGACCGCACCCTGTTCCTGCGGGCCGACGGGGTGCACAGCTTCAAGAGCCGGTTCGACCTGGCGCGCGAGGAGCTGCTGCGCCGGGACGCCGCCGCCGCGCGTCAACGAAAACTCGAGGAGAAGGAGGTGCGGCGGCTGGAGGCGGCCGCCGCCCGCTACAAGGTCTGGGCGGTGAAGAACCCGGAGCTGAACAAGCGCAAGAAGGCCATCGAGAGCCGGATCGCCCGGATCGAGAACGACCGGACCGAGGTGGTCGGGACACGCGATCGGCGGCTGGAGCTGGCCGAGGGCGAGATCGACGCCAAGGTGGCGCTGCGGGTCCAGGGGCTGACGGTGACGACGCCGGACAAGGCGCGGACCCTGATCAGCATCGACCGGCTGGCCATCGCCGCCGGCGACCGGGTGGCCATCCTGGGGACCAACGGGGCCGGCAAGACGACCCTGCTCAACGCCCTGGCGGCGGCGTTCGACCCGGCGCGGGAGCACTATGACGGCACGGCGGCGGTGCGGTTCAATCCGGCCGCGCGTCTGGTTTACTTCGACCAGTCGATGAAGGATCTGCCCCTGAAGACCAGCCTGCTCAACTATGTCACCGCCGCGCCGGACGCCACCGAGCGCGAGGCGACGCGGCTGCTGGCCCAGGCGGGGTTTCCGTACCTTCGCATCAACGACCCGATCAGCCGCCTGAGCTACGGCGAGCGGGCCCGGCTGATCTTCCTGCGTCTGAAGCTGGAGCGGCCCAACTTCTACCTGCTCGACGAGCCGACCAACCATCTCGACATCGAGGGCCAGGAGGCGCTGGAGGCCGAGCTGGAGAGCGCCGAGGTCAGCTGCCTGTTCGTGTCGCACGACCGGTATTTCACGCGGACGGCGGCCAACCGGTTTCTGGAGATCCGGCGGGGGAAGCTGGTCGAGGTGGAGGACCCGGACGCGTTCTTCGACGCGCAGGGGCGGTGACTGTCCCGCGCAGCGTGACTGTCACCGTTCGGCGCCGACGGTGACAGTCATCCGGCTGCGCCGGAGGACAGTCACCCGCTAGAGCCTCGGATCGACCGCCTCGCTTTCAGCCGCCAGCACGGCGAAGACACACTCATGCACCCGGCGTAGGGGTTCGCGGGCGACGAAGCGGAGCAGGGCTTCGTGGCCGAGGGCGAATTCGCGCAGGGCGAGGTTGCGTTTGCCGCCGAGACCGCGCTGACGCAGGCGGACGAGGTTTTCCGGGGCGTCGTATTCGGGGCCGTAGATGATGCGCAGGTATTCGCGGCCGCGAACCTTCAGCGCCGGCTGCAGCAGGCCCTTGGAACCGCGGGCCACGAAGTCCACAGGCTTGACCACCATGCCCTCGCCGCCGCCGGCGGTCAGGGCTTCCCACCAGGCGACGGCGTCGGCGCAGGCGGCCTCGTCGGCCAGCTCGACCGTGCGCCAGCGGGTCGGAGCGATGACCGGATCGCCGGTGGCGGCCAGGCGGTCGGCGATGGCCATGTGGGTGAGATGGTCAGTGTCGAACCAGACGCGGCCCTCGCTGGCCAGCAGGTGGAAGGGGGCGACCTTGAGGTCCTCCACCCCGCCGACCGGCCAGACGTACGGAGCCCAGGCCTTGCCATAGAGGGCGGCGCGGGCGGCGCGGTCCTCGAAGCGGGCGGCCAGGGCGGCGGCCTCCGGATTGACGGTGGCGGCGCGGCGCAGGGTCTCGGCGGCGGTGGTCAGGCCGGCCAGGGAGGCGGCGGCGACGGGGGCGTACTGGGCCTCGATCAGGGCGCCGGCCTTGGCCGACCAGGGCATGATCTCCGCATCGAGCAGCAGCCAGTCGGTGCCGAGTTCCTCCCACAGGCCGGCGGCGTCGACGGCGCCGCGCAGGCGGGCGAGCAGGCCCTCGGTCATGGCGGCGTCATTGAAGAAGGCCCGGCCCGTGCGGGTCCAGACCTGGCCGGTCTCTTCCCCGGCCACGCCGAAGCGGGCGCGGGCGGCGGCGGCGTCGCGGCACAGGGCGATGACGGCGCGGGAGCCCATGTGCTTTTCCTGGAGCACCAGCCGCTCGACGCCGCGCTCGCGGTAGTGGGCGAAGACTTCCTCCGGGCGTTCCAGCCAGCCCTCGCGGGCGCTGGTCTCGACCGGCGACATGGTCGGCGGCAGGTAGGCCAGCCATTGGGGGGCGAGGGCATAGCGGCTCATCACCTCCAGCGCCGCGCTGGCCTTTTCCTCGGGGATGACCAGGCGGCCGCGCAGGGTGGTGTCGATCCAGCGGCGGCCGGTGACATCGGTGATGTCCAGCAGGTCGTCGGCATCCGCTTGCGCTGAACGCGCCGCCTCGCCGCCGAGCGGCCGCATGGGTTCGAACCAGGTCTGCAGGGCCGGAACCTCGACCAACTGCTTCTCGGGCCAGCGCAGGGCGGTCAGCTTGCCGCCGAACACGCAGCCGGTGTCGATGCAGAGGGTGTTGTTGACCCACTGCGCTTCCAGCATCGGGGTGTGGCCATAGACGACGGCGGTGTCGCCCCGGTACCTGGCCGCCCAGTCGGCGCGGACCGGCAGGCCGAACTCGTCGATCTCGCCGGTGGTTTCGCCATAGAGGGCAAATTCGCGCACGGCGCCGGAGCCGCGGCCGATCATCTCCTCCTTGAGGCCGGCGTGGGCGACGGCGAGCTTTCCGCCATCCAGCCAGACGTGGCTGCGCAGGTCTTCCAGGAAGGTCGCGACCTGCTTTCTGAAGGCCGGGCTTTCGGCCTCCATCTGGTCGGCGGTCTGTTGCAGGCCGTGGCTGAGGGTGACCTTGCGGCCCTCCAGCCAACGGCCGAACTTGCGCTCGTGATTGCCCTGGACGGCGTAGGCGGACCCGGAGGCGACCATGCTCATGGCGATGCGCACGCAGTCGGGGCTGGCCGGACCACGATCGACGAGATCGCCGACGAACACCGCCTTGCGGCCCTCCGGCGGGGTGACGGCGACGGTGCGCTCGCCGTCCATTTCCGACCAGGCGACGGTGTAGCCGAGCTTTTCGAGCAGCAGCTGCAGTTCGGCGGCGCAGCCGTGGATGTCGCCGATGATGTCGAACGGGCCGTGGTCGGTGCGCTTGTCGGTCCACAGGGGCTGGCGGGTGACCTGCGCGGCGCCGATGCCGGCCTCGGTCCCCAGGGTCCAGACCTGGCGGAAGCCCTCGCGCTGCAGGCCGCGAAGGCCGCGGCGCAGTTCGTCGGTCATCCGCTTGACGACGCCGGCGCCGAAGTCGCGGTTGGCGCGGCCCTTGTTGTGGGCCAGGCAGGCCTCGATACCCGGGTCGAGCACGATGGCCACCGGCAGGGCGTGCCAGCGGCGGGCCAGATCGATCCAGCCCTTGCGGTCGGCCGACCGGATGTTGGTCGCGTCGATGACCGCCAGGCGGCGGTGCTTGAGGCGCTTTTCGGCGATGGCGCGGACCAGTTCGAAGGCATCGCTGCTGACCGACTGGTCGGTCTCGTCGTCGCTGACCAGGGCCCGGGCGTAGTCGGACGAGATCACCTCGGTGGGCGCGAAGTTACGGGCGGCGAAGCTGGACTTGCCCGCGCCGCTGGCCCCGATCAGCACCACCAGGGCGAAGTCGGGAATAGCGATGTCGGTGGGATCGGGGGCTCTCATCGGGTCAGCACCGCCATCTGGGTCGCGGCGCCGAGCTCGGGATGCACCTCGCCGATGTCGCTGAAGGTCGCGCGATAGCCGTAGGCCGCCTCGATGCCGGCCGCCCAGGCGCGGAACTGGCCCCGCGTCCATTCGAACCGGTGGTCGGGGTGGCGGAAGGCGCCCGCCGCCAGGTTGGGGAAGAGGGCGTTGTACTCGGCGTTGGGGGTGGTGACGACGACAGCGCCCGGGCGCGCCTGGCCGAAGACGACCTGGGCCAGGGCCGGCAGGCGGTCCTCGTCGAGGTGTTCGATGACCTCGACCAGGGCGGCGGCGTCGACGCCGAACCAGCGCTCGTCGCGATAGGTCAGCGAGCCGTGCAGCAGGGTGACGCGGCCTTCCGGCGGGCCGCCGGGTTCGTTCAGCTTCAGGCGCCTGGCGGCCCATTCGAGGTCGCGCAGGCCGGCGTCCAGCCCGATCAGCCGTTCGGCCCAGCGGGTCCTGACCAGCTGGCGGATGAGCTTGCCCTCGCCGCAGCCGAGGTCGGCGACGCTCTTGGCGCCGGTGGCTTCCAGGGCCGCCGCCACGGCGATCATGCGGGCGTCGTTGAGCTTGATCGGCGCCTCCAGCTGATCCTCGCGGGTCTGACGCGGTTCGCCCGGCGCGATCGGCTCGGCGGCCTCCGGCGCCAGGCGGGCCAGGGCGGTGTCGGCCAGGCCGCGGCGGTGGATCAGGTAGCGGCGGACGATGAGGTCGCGGGCCGGATGGCCCGGCAGCCAGCCCTTGCCGCGCTCCATCAGCTTGTCGACCTCGTCCTCGCCGACCCAGTAGTGCTTGTCGTCGTCGAGCACCGGGATGAGGACATAGAGGTGGCTGAGCAGGGCCGACAGGCGGGCGGTTCCAGCGAGGCGCAGGGTGACATAGCGCGAGGCTTCGCCCTCGGGACCGGGCACGGCCGCAACCGCCACCGTCCAGCCCAGCGGCTCGAACAGGGCGCGGACCAGGGCCTCGCCACCGCGCGCCGGCAGCGGGGTGACGACCGCTACCAGCGGAATCTCGGCCGCGGCCAGCTCGGGTCTGGCCGTGCAGACGCCGTTCATGGCCGTGCGCAGGGTCTTGTTGATGGCCACCGACAGGAAGGAGCTGGCCGCGTAGGGCCGGTCGTTGACGTATTGGTCGAGCAGCCCCTCGCCCATGCCCTTGCCGCGCACCAGGCCGACAGGGTCGATGTCGAGGATCAGGGCCGCCTCGCAGCGCGCCGCGTTGGCCTCGGCATAGACCAGGTGCGCCTTGCCGAAGGCGAGCTCCATCTCGTGCAGCCGGCCGGGATGCTTGTGCAGCAGGAAGCCGAGATCAGTGGCCGGCTGGTGGGTGGTGGCGAGGGACAGGTACATCGGGAACTCATAGGGGGCGTGGGCAAGCGGACATGAAAAACCCCTCCAGGCGGGACCGGGAGGGGGCGGCGGACTTGGCGGAAGGTTCGGACCTCGGCGGTCCCGTCACCCTTTCGCGCACGCGGCCCCGGCCTCTGGCGACAGGCCAGAGATCCAGTTGGGGCGTCGTTCGAGGCGGACAGTCGTCATAGCCCCGCGACCCTAGTCGGGCCGGCGCGGGGCGGCAAGCGTCAGATCGACAGCCGGTGGAACCCCGCCGCCGGCGGGGCCGAGACCCCCTCCTCCGCCCCCGGCCCCGTGCGGCGGTAGATCAGCGCCTCGGCGACATGGATGCGGCGCACGCCCTCGGCCTGGTCGAGGTCGGCGATGGTGCGGGCCAGGCGCAGGGTGCGGGTCCAGCCGCGGGCGGTCAGGCGGCCGGCCTCGGCGGCGCGGGCCATCAGGGCGCGAGCCGGCTCGTCCATGGCCAGGGCCGTTTCGAGGAAATCGCCCTCGGCCCGGGAGTTGAGGGTCGGGGCCGCGTCGCCGGCGGCCTCGGCGCGGGCCGCCTGCAGGGCGCGGGCGGCGGCGACGCGAGCGGCGGCCTCGGCGGTGCCCTCGGACGGCGGCGGTAGGGCGAGGTCGGCGGCGGTGACCGGGGGAACATCGACGGCGAGGTCGATGCGGTCCATCAGCGGGCCGGAGACGCGGCCCTGGTAGTCACGCTGGCAGCGGGGGGCCTTGCCGCAGGCCCCCTTGCCGGCCCCGCCGTGGCCGCAGCGGCAGGGGTTCATGGCGGCGACCAGCTGCACCCGGGCCGGGTAGCGGATGTGGAAGTTGGCGCGGGCGACCATGACCTCGCCGGTCTCCAGCGGCTGGCGCAGGGAATCGAGGGCCTGGATGCCGAACTCGGGCAGCTCGTCGAGGAAGAGGACGCCGTTGTGGGCCAGGCTGACCTCGCCCGGCTTGGCCTTGATGCCGCCGCCGGTCAGGGCGGCCATGCTGGCGCTGTGGTGGGGCGCGCGGAAGGGCCGGTCGCGGGTCAGGGTTCCCTTGGCGATCAGGCCGGCGACCGAATGGACCATGCTGGTCTCGAGCAGTTCGGCGGCGGTCAGCGGCGGCAGCAGGCCGGGCAGGCGTTGGGCCAGCATCGACTTGCCCGAGCCGGGTGGGCCGACGAAACAGAGGTTGTGCCCGCCGGCGGCGGCGATCTCCAGCGCCCGCTTGGCCTGTTCCTGACCCTTCACATCGCGCAGGTCGGGCCCGCCGCTCGACTGGATCACCTCGCCCGGCTGGGGCGGCGCCATGATCTGGGTGCCCCGGAAGTGGTTGATCAGCCCGATCAGCGAGCGCGGCGCCAGGATGCGGGTCTCGCCGGCCCAGGCGGCCTCGGGCCCGCAGGCCTCGGGGCAGATCAGGCCCAGGCCCAGCGCCCCCATGGCGATGGCGGCCGGCAGCGCCCCGACCACCGGCGAAATGGTGCCGTCCAGGGACAGTTCGCCGATCGCCGCCCAGCCGTTCAGGGCGTCGTAGGGGATCACCCCCATCGCGCCCATGACGGCCAGGGCGATGGGCAGATCGTAGTGGCTGCCCTCCTTGGGCAGGTCGGCCGGGGCCAGATTGACGATGATCCTCTGACCCGGCAGCGACAGGCCAAGGCCGGTGAAGGCGCCGCGCACCCGGTCGCGACTCTCGGCCACGGCCTTGTCGCCAAGGCCGACAATGACGATGGCGTGCTCGCCCCGCGTCAGCTGCACCTCGACGTCGACGCGGCGGGCCTCGACCCCCTGGAAGGCGACGGTGACGACCTTGGCGACCATGTTCCCCCACGCCCGTTCGGTAAGTCGTTGAAGTTATGCCACTTATCCACAACCTCACCACAATGGGCAGGATAAATCAAGAACAAATATAGAACCAGGCGGGAAGCTGAGTGCAAACAGTCATCTAGCCGTCACAAGCTGAGGTTGGCGAACACCGGTGTCAATCGAGGTAGCGGGTGGTGCTCTCGTAGACGCGGCCGCGATCCTCCCGCTTGCGCTTTTCGCTCATCGCCACCCAGACCGAGCCGCCGAGCCAGACGATGACGCCGCAGAAGGCCGGGAAGGCCGTCTTCACCATCAGCACGGTTCCGGCCAGGGCGAAGGCGTAGCTGAGCAGGACCGGAACGACCATGCGGCGGCCGAGTCGGCAGGCGACCAGGGCCGGAACGATGGCCAGCAGGGCGGCGACGGCGAGCATGAACTCGAGGTCGATCGTGACGAGCGGGGTGACTTCCATGCTCCCCATTCTGGGGTGGCGTGGTTTCCGCCCGGTTCACGCAGGCGAAGAAATCAGCCCCGGATCGCCTCGATGCGGTCCCACATGGCCTCGGTCACATCCGGCCCGCCGAAGCGCTTGAGCTGCTGGGCGCCGGTCGGGGAGGTGACGTTGATCTCGGTCAGGTAGTCGCCGATGACGTCGATGCCGACGAACAACAGGCCGCGCTTCTTCAGGTCCGGGCCGATGATGGCGCAGAGCTCGTGGTCGCGTGGCGTGAGCTCGACCGCCTCGGCGCGGCCGCCGCGGGCGAGGTTGGAGCGCACCTGGCCGTCGGCCGGCACGCGGTTGATGGCCCCCACGGGCTCGCCATCGACCAGCAGGATGCGCTTGTCACCCTTGGAGACGGCGGGGATGAAGGCCTGGGCGATGACCTGTTCGCGGCCGATCAGGGCGTGCAGTTCGAGCAGGGCGTCGAGGTTGGGATCGCCCTTCTTCAGCCGCACCACGCCCGAGCCGCCGCCGCCGTAGAGGGGCTTGAGCACGATATCGCCATGGCGGTCCTGGAAGTCGTGGATGGCGTCGACATCGCTGGTGATCAGGGTCGGCGGCTGCACGCCCGGGAAGGTGGTGACGTAGAGCTTTTCCGGGGCGTTGCGGACCTCGGTCGGGTTGTTGACCACCAGGGTTTTGGGGTGGACGGCGTCGAGGAAGTGGGTGGCGGTGATGTAGGCCATGTCGAAGGGCGGATCCTGGCGCATCAGGACGACATCGATGTCGGCCCCGAGGTCGATGAGGACCGGCTCGCCGGCGGTGACGTGGTCGCCCTTCTCGCGGCGGATGGTGACCGGGATGGCGCGGGCGATGACCTTGCCCTCTTCCAGGCTGAGCTTGTCGGGGGTGTAGACCCAGAGCTTGTGGCAGCGCGCCTGGGCGTTCTCCATCATCAGGAAGGTGGTGTCGGTATCGATGTTGATCCCGTGGACCGGGTCCATCTGGACGGCGACGCGCAAGGTCATGGGAGCTCCAGCGATGATGCCCGCCTAACGTGAGGGGGCGAGGGGGCTTTCGCTAGCCCCTCTCCCCTCTCCTGTCATCCTCCGACCGCGCGCAGCGCGGATCGGGGGACCCATGTAGGCTCTGGAAAGACACCCGGCAGTTTTCACGCGGACAGTTGGGTCCCCCGATCCGGCTTCGCCGGTCGGAGGATGACAGGGGTGGTGCGGTGTTCAGTTCAGCTGCATCCGCACGCGTTCGCGCGCCGCCCTCGCCGACACCGCCGCCCCGCCGTCGAGGATGGTAGCGCGGCCCAGCGCTTCCTGCGCCCCGACCAGCGCCCCCTGGCCTTCGCGGGCGCGGGCGACGTCGAGCCAGGGGCGGTGGTCGGCGGGGTTGAGGAGGGCGCGGCGCAGGGCGCTGCGTTCGGCGGCCGGCCAGTCGGCCCGCTGCTGGGCCCGGGCGAAGATGTTGTTCTGCAGGCGGATGAGGACGGCGCGGTCGCTGACCGGGGCCATCAGCGCCTCCAGGCGGCTGGCGACATCGGGCGTCAGGCCGGCGCGCAGGGCCCGGCGGCTGAGCTCCGAGGGCAGGACGATGCGGCCCTCGCTGAACGGGTCGAGCGCCATCGGCCCTTCGCGGGTCTCGATGCGCAGCAGGAAGTGGCCGGGAAAGTCGACGCCGTGGACCTGCAGTTTGCAGCCGCGGGCGGCGTGGATATAGACGACACCAAGCATCACTGGCAGGCCCTTGCGGCGCTCGGTCATGTGGATGAGGTCGGCGTTGGCCGGGCTGTCGTAGGTGATGACGTCGCCTTCGAGGCGCAGGTCGCCGGCCATGGCCTCGGCGATGGCCTCCTCCGGGCTTTCCTTGTCGAGGCGGGCGGCCAGCCGCTCGATGGCCTCGCGGCCCATATCCAGGGCTGGTCCGGTGTCGCGGTCGGGATCCTCGTGCACGGCGCAGGCCAGGGCGGCGTCGAACAGGGGGAAGGCGTCGTCGGGCGCCTCCCCGGCCTCGGCCAACAGCAGTTCGGCGTCCTGACGGGTCATGAGTCTCTAATACCCATCCGGCCATGCGTCGGGAATATGACGTGGCCATTTGCCCGGCGAGAGGGCGATCAGGTCCAGTCGCAGGGTAACGTCCTTCAGGGCCGGGCGGTTCGCCGCCAGCTGAGCCCCGGCCCGGCGCAGGCGCTCGCGCTGCTCGACATGGACCGCTTCGAGGGCGGCCTCCGGCGTGGTGCGGCTCTTGACCTCGACGACGGCCAGGACGCGGCCCTTGAGGGCCAGGAGGTCGATCTCGCCCTGCGGAGTCTTCAGGCGAAAGCCGAGGATGCGGTAGCCCTTGAGCATCAGGGCCAGGGCGGCCCAGACCTCGGCCCGGCGGCCGGAGAGACGGGCGGCGCCGCCCCGCTGGCTGCGGGCCTGGGTCACCGGTTGTCCTTCAGGGCCAGGGCCTTGCGATAGAGGTCGCGGCGATTGACGCCCAAGGCCTTGGCCACCTCCGAGGCGGCTTCGCCCGGCGGCAGCCGGGTCAGGGCCTCGGCCAGGGCCGCGTCGGCGTCGGCCTCGGTGGCGACCTCGTCCTCGCCGGGGCCGACCACGACGACGATCTCGCCCTTGGGATCGTCGAGCTTCGGGTCGGCGGCGAGTTCGCTGAGGCGGCCGCGGACGCAGGTCTCGTGAAGCTTGGTCAACTCGCGGCAGACGGCGGCCGGGCGGTCGCCGAGCACGGCCGCCATGTCGCTCAAGGAAGCGGACAGGCGCGGCCCGCTCTCGAAGAAGATCAGGGTCGAGCGGATGTTGGCCAGCTCGGCGAGGAAGGTGCGGCGGGCGGCGGTCTTGGGCGGGGCGAAGCCGACGAACATGAAGCGGTCGGTGGGCAGGCCGGCCAGGGTCAGGGCCGCCAGCGGGGCCGAGGCGCCGGGAATGGGGATGACGGCGTGGCCGGCGGCGATCGCCTCGATGGCCAGGCGCGAGCCCGGATCGCTGACCATCGGGGTGCCGGCGTCGCTGCACTGGGCGATGCGGGCGCCGCCTTCCAGCATCTCGAGGATTTTCGGCCCGGCCCGGGCGGCCGAATGCTCGTCATAGCGCTCCAGCTTCTTCTTCAGGCCATAGGCATTGAGCAGCTTGGCGGTGACCCGGGTGTCCTCGGCGAGCACCACGTCGCAGGCGTTCAGCACGTCGAGCGCCCGCAGGGTGATGTCGCGCAGGTTGCCGATCGGCGTCGCCACCAGATAGAGGCCCGGGCTCAGCGGGGCCTGTGACAGGGAGGGGGTAGGCGGGCGTTCGGCCAAGGCGACTCACGGGATTGGGCGGCGGCGGCTTGCCGCACGTTGAGCGGCAAGGGATAGAGACTCCTCTGATCCGCGCAAGGAGCCGCGCCGTTGAGCAAGTTCATCTTCTGGCTGATCGTCGTCGTGGTGCTGGCCCTGGCGGCCCTGTTCGCCTGGTGGTGGTTCGACGCCCGCTGGCGTCCGCAGACGATCAAGAAGCACGAGACGGAAATCGCCAACCTCCTCAAGTCGAGCGGTTATGTCACGCCTGGCCTCGGCGGGCCCAAGGCCTACATCATCGTCTTCCGCAGCTGTCCTGACTGCGTCCGCTATGTCGCCGAGGAGCTGCCCAAGCTGCAGGCGGCCGGGGTCGACACCCGCATCATCGCCATCGCCCGCGCCGACGTCGGCGGCGAGCCGAAATCGACGGCGGCCGAACGCACCACCGTCGCCGAACTCTGGTTCAACCACCAGAACTGGCCGCTGTGGGAGCAGTGGAACAGCGTGGCGCCGGAGGCCTGGACCGCCCCGGGCCTGACGCCGGCCGACGGCGACATGGCGCGAACCGCCATCGTCGAGGCCGGCCGCAAGGCGGTCGCCGACCTCAAGCCCCTGCTGGCCGCCAACGGCGTCCAGGTCGGCGAGGCGGGGGTGAAGTATCCGACGGTGATCTGGTGGACGAAGGACGGGGCGATGAAGGCCTGCGCCTGCGAAGACCCGCGCACCTATCGCTTCGTGCGCAAGGACCTGGGGGCCAAGGACCGGGCGCCTTAGAGGCTGGCGCTGCAGTCTTACCCGCGCTAACCCCACCTCGATGCCGTCCTCCGTCCGCACCGCCTATCGTGATCGCCTGAAGGCGGGGGAGATCCAGCCCGACGCGGCGCAGGAGCGGGCCGTCGAGGCGCTCGGCCGGCTGGAGGCCGATCTCGACCAGGCCGGCGAGCCGGGCTTCTCGCTGTTCGGGCGCAAGCCCAAGGCCCAGAAGGGCGTCTACCTGTGGGGGCCGGTCGGGCGCGGCAAGTCGATGCTGATGGACCTGTTCTTCGACAGCGCCCCGGTCGCCAGAAAGCGCCGCATCCACTTCCACGGCTTCATGGGCGAGGTGCACGGCCATATCGACGCCTGGCGCAAGGGCGACGCCGCCGCCCGCAAGGCCCATTTCGGCCAACACAAGGGCGACGACCCCATCGTCCCGACCGCCGAACTGATCGCCGAACAGGCCCGGCTGCTCTGTTTCGACGAGCTGCAAGTCACCGACATCGCCGACGCCATGATCCTCGGCCGCCTGTTCGAGGCCCTGTTCGAGCGCGGGGTGACCCTGGTCGCCACCTCGAACCGGCCGCCGGACGATCTCTACAAGGACGGCCTGAACCGCCAGCTCTTCCTGCCCTTCATCGACATGCTGAAGAGCCGCATGGACGTGGTCGGCGTGAAGGGGCCGACCGACTTCCGCCTCGACAGGCTGAAGAGCGCCCGGGTCTGGCTCGCTCCGCTCGATCCCGACAATGAGCGCAGCTTCGATACGCTGTGGGCCGACCTGCTGGACGGCCAACCGGAGACCGGCGCGGCCCTGGATGTCCTGGGCCGCAAGGTGCACCTGCCGCGGGCCAGCGGCGGGATGGTGCGGGCCAGCTTCGCCAGCCTCTGCGACACGGCCCTGGGCCCCAACGACTACCTGGCCATCGCGGCGCGCTTCCACACCCTGTTCCTGGAAGACGTGCCGCGCCTGACCCCCGTCAAACGCTCGGCGGCCCGCCGGTTCAACACCCTGGTCGACGCCCTCTACGAGGCCCGGGTGCGGCTGGTGACCCTGGCCGAGGTCGCGCCCCGCGATCTCTATCCGGAAGGCGAGGGCGCCTTCGAGTTCGAGCGCACGGTCTCGCGGCTGGAAGAGATGCAGTCGGCCGGTTGGCTCGAGCAGGAACGGGACTGAACTCAAAAGAAAAGCGGCGGATCAGGTCCCCCCCGATCCGCCGCCACTTCCCCCGCGCCCCTGGATTGTCGCGCTGGCGACGATCCAAACCGGTCAAGGGCAGCTCCATGCCACGGGTCCGCGGACCCGGGCAGTGGAATTTTTCAGTCCTATTTTCGGGTTGACCCTACAGCAGCCAACCGCCTTCCACCGGCGTCGAGGCGCCGGTGATCAGGTTGGGCGTTCCGGCGTCGCCGTCCAGGCGCAGCTGGTAGTCGGCCTTGCCGTCGCCATCGATGTCGAGGCGCAGGATCGTCTGGTTCACCCCGGCGTCGTAGATCAGGGTGGCCTCTCCGGCGTGGAAGCCGAAGGTGCTGACGAAGGTGAAGGCCTGATCGCCGGCCACCGTGCTGTCGGCGTCGATGGCGGTCAGGTCGATGCGGTCACCCGCGCTCTGCGAGAAGTCGAGGATCTGGTCGGTCTGCAGCGCCAGGGCGCTGGAGCCGGACAGACGCACCGAGTCCTGGCCGATCTTGAAGACATCCGAGCCCGTGCCGCCCGACATGACGTTGTTGCCGGAGCCGCCTTCAAGGATGTCGTTGCCCGTGCCGCCGCTGAGGTTGTCGCTGCCGGCGCCGCCGACCAGACGATCCTCGCCACCGGCGCCGACCAGCTTGTCGTTGCCGTCCAGGCCGAGCAGCAGGTTGGCGCCCTCGGTCCCGGTGATGCTGTTGGCCTCGGCGTTGCCCGTGCCGTTGGCGGCGGTCCCGGTCAGGATCAGGTTCTCGAGGTTGGCGCCGAGCACATAGCTGAGGCTGGCGCGAACGGTGTCGGTGCCCTCGCCGGCCAGTTCGGTGACCACGTCCTTGGCGCTGTCGACGACATAGGTGTCGGAGCCGGCGCCGCCGACCATGATGTCATCGCCGAGGCCGCCGTCCAGGGTGTTGGAGGCGGCGTTGCCGTAAATGCGGTTGTTGCTGGCGCCGCCCGTGCCGTTGATGGCCGCGGTCCCGATCAGGTTCAGCACCTCAATGTTGTCGCCGAGCACGAAGCTGGCCGAGGCGTTGACCACATCCTCGCCTTCGCCCGCCAGCTCGAACACCTGGTCGAGGCTGTTATCGACCGAATAGACGTCGTTGCCGAGGCCGCCGCGCAGGGTGTCCTTGCCGGTGCCGCCGATCAGGCTGTCGTTGCCGCCGCCGCCGTTGATGACGTCGTCGCCGGCCCCGCCGTCGAGCACGTCGGCGTCATCGCCGCCGATCAGGGTGTCGTCGCCGACCTCGCCGTACAGCTTGTCGCCGCCGGCCCCGCCGTCGAGGATGTCGTTGCCGCTGCCGCCGTACATGTTGTCGACGCCGGCCCCGCCCGACAGGGTGTCGTCACCGCCCATGCCGTAGACGAAGTCGTTGCCCGCCCCGGCGCTGAGGGTGTTGGCGCCGGCGTTGCCGGTCATGCGGTTGGACAGGGCGTTGCCGATGCCGCTGACGCCCGCGACGCCGGTCAGGACCAGGTTCTCGACGTTGGCGCCGAGCAGGTAGTCGATGCTGCTTTCGACGGTGTCCGTGCCGCCGTTGAGGGTCTCGGTCACGGTGTCGCCGGCGTCATCCACCACATAGGTGTCGTTGCCCGCGCCGCCGGTCATGGCGTCGCTGCCCTTGCCGCCGTCGAGACGGTCGATGCCATCGCCGCCGAGCAGGATGTCGTCGCCGGCCCCGCCGAGCAGGATGTCGTTGCCGTCGCCGCCGTCGATGACGTCGTTGCCGGTCAGGCCGTTGACCGTGTCGCTGCCGATGCCGGCGACCAGGTTGTCGGCCAGGACCGAGCCCTGCAGGATGTCGCCGTTGCCGTCGACGCCGTTGATGGTGACGGTGACCGTCGCCGTATCGCCGTTGGCGACCGTGTAGGTGAAGGTATCGGTGGCGGTCAGGTTCTGGGCGCCCGAGCCGGCGCCGGCCAGGGAATTGAAGGCGCCGTTGGTCAGGTACTGGAAGGTGCCGTTGGCCTGCAGGGTCAGGTAGGCGCCCGAGGGGAGCAGGATCTTCATGCCGACGGCGGCCGGCTGGCCGTTGACGGCGGTGATGGCCAGGGCCGGGGCGTCGGCGCCGAAGCCGTTGTCATTGCGGACGTTGGCGACGAAGCCGGCGTTCTCGGCAACCGAGAAGGCGTCATCCTTGGCGGTGTCGATGGACGGCGCCGGGCCGACGCGGAAGGCGCTGACGCCAAAGCCGCCGACATCGACGGTGAGCATGAAGCGCGAGCCGCCGACGTCGACCATCGTGCTGCTGAACACGTCGCGAACGTAGGTGGCCAGGGTGTCGGTGATGACCTGGTCGGTGGACAGCGAGCCGTCGGCGGCCAGCTTGAAGACGGTCATCCCGCCGGCGCCTTCCGTCGAGAAGACCGGCACATAGGTTTCGCCATCGACCACGAAGGACGCGCCGATGCCGGTCATCGGGCTAAGCATGCTGGCGAAGTCGTCGGTGACGTTGAAGACGTTGGTCAGCTGACCGTCGCCGGCCATCGAGAACACCGAGACGCCGTTCTCATAGAAGCCCGAGGCGATCACGTAGGTGACGCCGCCGACGACGGCGGAGGACAGGAATCCGGCGTTGCTGATATGGGTCGCGCCGTTGTCGGCGAAGAGCTGCACCGGAACGGCGACGCCGCCGGCGGTGACTTCGACCACGGAGACCGTGCCCGACGACTGGCTGGTGACGAGCGCGAAGCTGCGGCCGCCGATCTCGACAGCCATGATCCGCGACACCGTCGAGAAATCGGCCTGCGGGCCGGCCGCCAGGTTGGAGACATTGGTCAGGGAGCCGTCGGCGGCCAGGGCGAAGACGCTGAGGCCCGCCTCACCGCCCTGGTTGGACGCCAGCAGATAGGTCACCCCGCCGACGGTCATGCCGGCCATGCCGGCGGCGCCGTTCAGGTAGGTGGTCCCGTTGTCGGCGAAGTTGGAAACGTTGGTCAGGGCGCCGCCGGCGCCGACGGAAAAGACGCTGATGCCGCTTTCGCTACGGCTGGAGACCGCCAGGAAGGTGTTGCCGCCGACCGTGGCGACGATGGGCGTGTAGGCGCCGGACAAGAAGACGCCGGCGTCGTCGTAGGTCGCCGCGACGGGGGTCAGGGCGCCGGCCGCGTCCAGGGTCAGGGTCTGAAGGCCGTTCTGAAGCGAAGTGACGTAGACATAGGTGACGCCGCCGACGACGGCCGTCGTCGCGATGGCCGGAAGGTCCAGCGCCGTCGCGCCGCTGTCGCCGACGTTGGAGGTGTTGGTGATCGGATCCATGGGTAAGCCCTGCAAACCTGGCTGGGCGCCATGTGGCCCCGGCTCTGAAAGTTAAGGCGCGGACACTGCTCACAACTTCCGAAGCCGCGGCAGTGGAAAAAATGAGTACGAATTTAGTGTCTGAGGCGACTGGCGCGCGATCAAAGGTCGGCGGCCGTGAAAACATGCCCCAGGCGTATTTATACAATTAACCGTACAGGGCTGTTCTGACCCCGCTGAATTTCGAGCTTTTGCGATGATCGTTGATGCAATTGCGCCGGCCTGGAACTTCTACTTCTGAAGGCCGACCAACTCATCCTCTCCTTGCGTGAGCCCAGTCGCGAAACGTTCTCAACTACCCCCCACGCGTTGACACCCGCGCCTCGGGGGTTAAATCCGGGGCCGTGTCCGACTTCGGCCCCAGAACTCCGGAATCCCCATGACTGAAGCCAACCGGGGCGTTCGCGAACGCCCGCAATCGCCGCACACCGATGTCTGGCGCTGGCACATCACCATGGCGACCTCGATCCTGCACCGCGTCACCGGCGTCGGGCTCTACATCACCGCCCTGCTGGCGGCGGTCTGGGCTGTCACCCTGGCGGCGGGACCGGAGGCCTACGCCGACTACATGGGCTTCCTGGGCAGCGCCATCGGTCGCCTCGGCCTGTTCGTCGCCACCCTCTGCACCTTCTTCCACCTGGCCCACGGCATTCGCCACCTGGTCTGGGACGCCGGCAAGGGTTTCGCCATCAAGACCATCAACACCTCCAGCATCGCCGAGCTGGTCTTCGCCGTCGTCGCCAGCGTCGGCGTCTGGATCATCGCCGCCATGATGGGAGCGCTGTGATGAACCGCCACCGCACCCCGCTTTCCCGCGCCCGCGGCCTGGGCGCCGCCCACCACGGCGCCGCCCACTGGATTTCCGAGCGGGTCAGCTCGCTGGCCCTCGTTCCGCTGGTGCTCTGGGCCGTCTTCGCGGTCATCCACCTGGCCCCGCTGCCGCGCGACCTGGCGCTCCTCTGGCTGGCCGAGCCGCTGAACGCGGTGCTGATGGTGCTGACCTTCCTGGTCAGCTTCTGGCACATGCATTCAGGTCTTCGCGTCGTCATCGAGGACTACGCCGACAAGATGGTGCCGCGCACGGTCCTGCTGCTCGGCAACCTGTTCATCTGTGTCCTGGCCGGCGGCCTGGCCATCTTCTCCATCCTCAAGATCGCGTTCGGAGGAGCCCTCTGATGGCGACCTACAACTTCGTCGACCATACCTATGACGTCGTGGTGGTCGGGGCCGGCGGCTCGGGCCTGCGGGCCGCGCTCGGCTGCGCCGAGGCCGGGCTGAAGACCGCCTGCGTCACCAAGGTGTTCCCGACCCGCAGCCACACCGTGGCCGCCCAGGGCGGCATTTCCGCCTCCCTCGGCAACATGGGCGAGGATAACTGGCGCTGGCATATGTACGACACCGTCAAGGGGTCGGACTGGCTGGGCGACCAGGACGCTATCGAATACCTGACCCGCAACGCCCCGGCCGCCGTCTACGAGCTGGAGCACTGGGGCGTGCCCTTCAGCCGGACGGAAGAGGGCAAGATCTACCAGCGCGCCTTCGGCGGCATGACCAAGAACTACGGCGAGGCCCCGATCCAGCGGACCTGCGCCGCCGCCGACCGTACCGGCCACGCCATGCTGCACACCATGTACGGCCAGGCCCTGCGCAAGAACGTCGAGTTCTTCATCGAGTACTTCGCGCTCGACCTGATCATGGACGACGGCGTCTGCCGGGGCGTCACCGCCTGGAAGCTGGACGACGGCACCCTGCACCGCTTCCAGGCCCAGAAGGTCATCCTGGCCACCGGCGGCTATGGCCGCGCCTACTTCAGCGCCACCAGCGCCCACACCTGCACCGGCGACGGCGGGGCCATGGTGCTGCGCGCCGGCCTGCCGCTGCAGGACATGGAGTTCGTGCAGTTCCACCCGACCGGCATCTATGGGGCCGGCTGCCTGATCACCGAAGGCGCCCGCGGCGAGGGCGGTTACCTGACCAACAGCGAGGGCGAGCGCTTCATGGAGCGCTATGCGCCGACCGTGAAGGACCTGGCCCCGCGCGACATGGTCAGCCGGGCCATGACCATCGAGATCCGCGAAGGGCGCGGGGTGGGTCCCAACAAGGACCACATCTTCCTGCACCTGGACCACCTGGACCCGGCCATTCTGGCCGAACGCCTGCCCGGGATTTCGGAGACCGCCAAGGTCTTCGCCGGCGTCGACGTGACCAAGGCCCCGATCCCGGTGCTGCCGACCGTGCACTACAACATGGGCGGCATCCCGACGAACTATCACGGCGAGGTCCTGACCCTGAAGGACGGCAACGCCGACAGCCCGGTGCCCGGCCTGATGGCCGTCGGCGAGGCGGCCTGCGTCTCCGTGCACGGGGCCAACCGGCTTGGCTCCAACAGCCTGATCGACCTGGTCGTGTTCGGCCGCGCCGTCGGCCTGCGCTGCGCCGAGACGGTCAAGGCCGGGGCCACCCAGCCGGAGATGAAGGACGCCTTCACCGACGCTCACCTGGCCCGTCTCGACCGCTTCCGCAACGCCAACGGCTCGACCCCGACGGCGGTGCTGCGCCTCGACATGCAGAAGGCCATGCAGGAGGACGCCGCCGTCTTCCGCACCGGCGAGACCCTGCAGTCGGGCGTCGATCGCATCGCCAAAGTCGTCAGCCAGCGGGCCGACATCAAGACCACCGATCGCGGCCTGATCTGGAACAGCGACCTGATGGAGACGCTGGAGTTCGACAATCTGGTCAGCCAGGCGGCCGTCACCGTCGGCGGCGCCCTGCTGCGCCCGGAAAGCCGCGGGGCTCACGCCCGCGAGGACTATCCGAACCGCGACGACGGCGACTGGATGAAGCACACGCTTGCCTGGTTCGACGACGCCACCGGCCAGGCCACCTACGACTTCCGGCCGGTGCACAGCTACACCCTGACCAACGAGATCGCCTACATCCCGCCGAAGGCCCGCGTCTACTAGGACCGCCTAGCCGACACGCCCCTCGACTTCAGCCTTTCAGGTACCCGCCTAATGGTTCAGCTCACGCTCCCGAAGAACTCCCGCATCGGCAAGGGCCGGCATTTCGCCGCCCCGGCCGGCGCCAAGCGGGTCAAGACCTTCAAGATCTACCGCTATGATCCCGAAGGGCTCGAGAACCCGCGCTGGGACACCTACGACGTCGATGTCGACGCCTGCGGGCCCATGCTTCTCGACGTGCTGATCCACATCAAGAACACCATCGACCCGACCCTGACCTTCCGCCGCTCCTGCCGCGAGGGCGTCTGCGGCTCCTGTTCGATGAACATCGGCGGCCGCAACACCCTGGCCTGCACCCACGGCTGGGAAGAGGTGCCGACCAAGGAGATCACCATCAGCCCGCTGCCGGGCATGCCGGTGGTCAAGGACCTGGTCCCCGACCTGACCATGTTCTACGCCCAGTACGCCTCGATCGAGCCCTGGCTGCAGACCGAGACGCCGATGCCGCAGAAGGAGTGGCGCCAGGATCCGGCCGACCGCGAGAAGCTGGACGGCCTCTACGAGTGCATCCTATGCGCCTGCTGCACGACCAGCTGCCCCAGCTACTGGTGGAACGGCGAGAAGTACCTCGGCCCGGCCACCCTGCTGCACGCCTACCGCTGGATCATCGACAGCCGCGACGAGGCCACCGGCGACCGCCTGGACGCCCTGGAAGACCCCTTCAAGCTCTACCGCTGCCACACCATCATGAACTGCGCCCAGGTCTGCCCGAAGGGCCTGAACCCGGCCAAGGCGATCGCCGAGATCAAGAAGATGCTGGCCGAGCGGGTGGTCTAAGGGGCCCTCAGTCGTCAGTATCCAGCGCTGATAGCCCCGCTCTATTCTGTCGGAAGACACCTGAGGTGTCACAATAGTCCAAGTCTGCCCGTTTCTTCCGGAGCGGCGGATTCTCTCACACCGATTACCCCGACGAAAGTCGGGGCCCAGTGTCCACCCGGCTTGGTCGCTTGCTCTGATCAGCGCCAAGCCTTCAACAACCTGCCAGCTTGGCCCTGACTTTCGTCGGGGTAATCGGGCGGGAGAGTGGACTTGCCCTCGCCGGTATCGCAACCGGAGAAACGGCGGCCGCCTAGCGCAGCACCGCATCGGCGTCGGCCAGCCGCACTTCATGGACCATGTCGAGATAGGCTTCGAAGTACGGCTTGTGGCTTGCGCCGACGATGCTCAACACCCGCGCTCCGGGGCGGGGGCCGAACGCGGCGCGGATGTTGGCGACCATCCGCAGGTTCCGCGTTTCCCACCAGGCCATGTATTTGCGGCCGCACTGGCGGCCCGACGGGGTGCGCATGGCGCCGATCTGGTCGAGGGTGATGGCCTTCAGCTGCATCTCGGGCGCGTTCAGGATCCGGATGGCCGACAGCAGATCCTCGCCGCTGGCGATGGCCTTGTGCCGGGCTTGCATGGCGGCGAAGGCGGGATCGTCGATCTTCGCCCAGACCGCCTGAATTTCCTGGCCGCAGGCTTCTGCGTCCGGGCCGCCGGCGACGGCGTCGGCGGTGTGGTCGTCGGTCGGATAGACCCGCTCCAGGCCCAGGCGCGCGGCCAGCGGGACGGCGACGAGGGTGTTCTCGTTGCGGCGACCCTGCAGCGTGGTGAGGGCGGCGGCGAGCTCGCCGCTGAGCCCCTCGCCGGCCTTGCGCTCGTCCGGCGGCAGGCGCAGCCACTGGACGAGTGCCGAGTTGATGTCGCCGGCGGCCGCGAAGCTGGCCGCCAGTTCCCGGCGCTGGGCCGGCGTCGGGGCGGCGGGCCAGGCGGCCAGCAGGCCCTCGGCCTTGATCGCCGCCCTGGCCATGGTCAGGCCGGTCGCCGCCTGGCCGAGACCCGCGATGCTCAGCACCCGGATGCAGTAGCTGTCCGCGGCGTCGGCATAGAGGCTGCCGTAGGCCTTGAGCATTTCGCATTCGGGGCCGGAAAGACCCTCGACGGTGATGACCTCGGGCTTCCAGGCCTGCAGCCGGGTCAGCAACGGATCCAGCCAGGCCGGCTGGAAGCTGTCGGGCAGTTCGCTCAGGTGCATGGTCCCCAGGACCAGGACCTCGGTCGGCCCCCCGGGAATGCCCGCCTTGACGGCCCGAGGGTCGAAGGCCGGCGCGGCCTGGGCCGAAACGCAGACGGCCGAGATGGCCATGGCCAGAAGAAGCTTCAAACGCATAGGATCGGTCCCCATGGCGGCCGCCGGCCGCCTTCGCCTCCCCTGGCCCATAGAACGGTGGTCTTTGCCGCTCCAATGAAGAATCGGTAAGGGTCCGCCATGGATGAAGATCGCCGCCGGGCCCTGGTCGCTCACCGGCCGCTCGCGGGCCTGCTCTGGGGCTTTGCCGAGGCGACTCTGTTCTTCGTCGTGCCGGACCTGCTGATCAGCTGGGTGGCGATGAACCGGGGCTTCAGAGCCGGCGCCTGGGCCAGCCTGTGGGCGGCGCTGGGCGCGGTGGTCGGCGGGGCGGTGATCTTCCTGTGGAGCACTCATGATCCGGTCGGCGCCCATCGCGCCGTGGCCGCCGTGCCGGCCGTCTCCGACCGGATGATCGCCGAGGCACAGGCCGATATCGACGCCAACGGCTGGTTCATCGCCGCCATGAAGGGGCCGCTGACCAGCACGCCCTACAAGGTCTACGCCCTGCTAGCGCCCCATGCCCGCCTGGAAGGGGGCGGCGCGCCTCTGGCCGCCTTCGCGCCGGCCGCCTTGCCGGTGCGCCTGCCGCGCTTCCTGCTGGTGGCGGCGGCCTTCGCCCTTGTCGGCCGGGTGTTCCGAAAGCGGATCGACCGAAGAATTCTGTTGGCTGCCTTCACGTCAGGCTGGCTGCTGTTCTATCTGTGGTTCTGGCTGGTCCATCCGGGATAATACCGAGGTGGCCAAAGCCGCTTGCACAAAGGTGACGCAGGCGTCATTTTCCGTGCCAACAACAAAAGGGGACGTGCGTTGGCCGAACTTCAGGCCCCCGATCTGACTGCGAAGGTCGTCATCGTCGGCGCCGGTCATGCCGGCGGCTCGGCCGCGGCCTTCCTGCGCCAGTACGGCCATACCGGCCCGATCGTGCTGGTCGGTGACGAGCCGCTGGTGCCCTACCAGCGCCCGCCGCTGAGCAAGGCCTGGCTGAAGGGCGAGGCCGACGCCGAATCCCTGAGCCTCAAACCGGCCGACTGGTACGAGGAGAACGACTGCCGCCTGATCCTCGGGACGACGGCGACGGCGATCAATCGCGGCGCGCGGCAGGTCACCCTCAGCAACGGCGCGACCCTAGACTATGACTATCTGGTGCTGGCCACCGGGGCGCGGGCGCGGATGCTGCCCATTCCCGGCGCGGACCTGGCCGGCGTCATGGCCCTGCGCACGGCGGCGGACGCCGAGGCGCTCAAGGCGGCGCTGGGCCCCGGCAAGCGGCTGGCCATTGTCGGCGGCGGCTATGTCGGGCTGGAAGTGGCCGCTTCGGCCCGGGCGCTGGGCGCCGAGGCGGTGATCCTCGAGCGCGAGCCCCGGGTGCTGGCCCGGGTGGCCTGCGAGGCGTTGTCGACCTTCTTCACCGACTATCATCAGGCCAGAGGGGTGACCTTCGAGCTGTCGGCGGGCGTCGAAGCCTTTGAAGGCGCGGACGGCAAGGTCACCGGCGTCAAGCTGTCGGACGGCCGCCTCCTGCCCTGCGACGCTGTCATCGTCGGCATCGGGGCCATCCCCAATGACGAGATGGCTCAGGCCGCCGGCCTTGAGTGCGTCAACGGCGTGGTGGTCGACCTAGAGGCCCGCACGGCCGATCCGCATGTCTTCGCCATCGGCGACCTGACCCACCGGCCCCTGCCCCACTACGACCGCATGTTCCGGCTGGAGAGCGTGCCCAACGCCCTGGAGCAGGCCAAGCAGGTCGCCTGCGCCATCGTCGGCCGGCCCGGCCCGACGCCGGAGGTTCCGTGGTTCTGGTCGGACCAGTATGACCTCAAGCTGCAGATCGCCGGCATCGCCTTCGACACCGACCGCATCCTGCTGCGCGGGGATCCGGCAACGGCGAAGTTCGCCGTCTTCCACCTGCAGGGCGACATTGTGCGCTCCGTCGAGGCGGTCAACGCCCCGCCGGAGTTCATGATGGGGCGAAAATTGATCGAAAACCGCACGCGAGTGAACATTGATAAGCTTGCGGACGCGACGATTTCCATGAAAGAGGTCGCAGCCTGAAAAAGGCGCGCCAAGAAGAAGGTCCAAGGGGAGCGTATGGCCAAGATCACCTACGTCGAGCATGACGGAACCGAACACACCATCGAGGTGAAGAACGGCATGTCCGTCATGGAGGGGGCGATCAAGAACAACGTCCCCGGCATCGACGCCGACTGCGGCGGGGCCTGCGCCTGCGCCACCTGCCACGTCTATGTCGACGCCGCCTGGGAAGGCAAAACCGGCGAGAAGTCGGCGATGGAGGAGTCGATGCTCGACTTCGCCGAGAACGTCGAGCCGAGCAGCCGCCTGTCCTGCCAGATCAAGGTCAGCGACGACCTGGACGGCCTGGTCGTGCGGATGCCGGAAAGCCAGCACTAGGACGCGCCAGCCCTCCCTCCCCGAATGGGGAGGGCAGGCCGAAGGCCGGGTGGGGCAGTGGGTCACTGCGTCCCGCCGGTGAGGTATCTCAGCGCACAGTCTCAGAAGTTAGTGGCCGATTTCCCCACCCGACGCGCGTAACCGCGCGTCTGCCCTCCCCATTCGGGGAGGGAGGGATGACAGGGGCCCGCCTCACCGGCCGGGTACGCTGTACCGGTGAAGCGAGCCCCCATCCCCCCGCGGCTGCGAGGGACCCGGTCTTCCGCCTCGGGTTCCTATTCGATGTCTTCGGCCATCAGGTCGATCTTGTGGAAGCCGCCGTCCTGCAGGGCGTTCACCACGCCCATGAACTGCTCGTATTTCACCTCGGCGTCGGCCCGCACGACGATGCGCTGGGCCTGGGGCAGGCCGGGGATGCCGTTGGCCTTCATCGAGACCGGCAACGCCCCGGGCAGGTCCGCCAGGGTGGTCAGGGTGTCGCCGATATAGACCGCCCCGCCCTTCTGCAGGGAGACGATGGTCAGCCTCGGCGGCTGGACGCTTTTCGGCGGGTTGGCGACGGGCAGGTCGACCGCGATCGACACCGTCGCCATCGGGGCGGCGACCATGAAGATGATCAGCAGCACCAGCATGACGTCCACGAACGGCGTGACGTTGATCTCGGCGTTCTGGCTGATCGAAAACCGGCCTGTGCCGGCCCCGGCAAGTTTGGCGGCCATGAGCTCTTCCTCCCATCGAAGTGAGATTAAGAGCGTAATATTTTAATATTGTAAACCCCAATTGCAGTGGGGGGTTAGAGGCCCAGTTCCCGCTGGCCGGTCTCGATGTGGGCCGCCTCGGGCAGGTGGCAGGTGAACACCGCCCCGGCCCCCGGCTCGCTTTCCAGGGCCACCCAGCCGCCGTGCAGTTCGACCAGCGACTTGACCAGGGCGAGGCCGAGGCCCGGGCCGCCGCGGTCGCGGCCGACGAAGCGGTCGAAGATGTGGGCCTGGACGTGGAAGGGGATGCCCCGGCCGGTGTCGGCGACGCTGATGCGCACCTCGCCCAGCGCCCGGCGGGCGGTGAGGGTGACCTTGCCTTGCGGCGGGGTCTGGCGGACGCCGTTTTCGACCAGGTGGTCGAGGACCTGGGCGAAGCGTTTGGGATCGCCGCGGATCAGCCCGACCTCGTCCTCGCAGTCGACGATCAGCGCGATCTGGCCGGACTCGGCGTGGCGGCTCCAGCGCTCGGCCGTCTCGTTCAGCAGTTCGCAGACCCGGACGTCGGCCACTTCCAGGGCGATCTCGCCCGAGTCGATGGCGGCGATGTCGAGGACGTCGTCGATCGAGCGGCCCAGCTGGGCGCCGGCCGTGCGGACGGCGGCGAGGTGGCCCCGGGCCCGCTCCGGCAGGGCGTCGCCCATGCGTTCGAGCAGTTCGCTGTAGCCGATGATGGTGGTCAGCGGGGTGCGCAGTTCGTAGGAGACGTTGCCGACGAACTCGCGTTTCAGCCGCTCTGCCTCGGCAAGGGCGTTCTCGCGGTCGGCCAGGGCGCTTTCCAGGCGGCGGGTGTCGGTGACGTCGGCGAAGGCGATCAGGGTGGCGCCGTCGGGCAGCGGGCGCGACTGCCAGGCGACGATGCGGCTGTCGCTGGTGCGGGCCTCGCCCGAGGCCGGGGCGCGGGCCTTGGGATCGGGGTCGGCGATGCGCCCCTTGAGCTCGGTCCAGAAGACCTGGTCATGCAGGCGAGGCAGGCAGCGCTCGACCACGCCCTCGAAATCCATCGCCCCCTCGAGGTCGGCGGCCGGAATGTTCCAGAACTGGGCGAAGGCGTCGTTGTGCAGCCGCATCAGGCCGTCGGAACCGAACACAGCGACGGCGTCGTTGAGCTTGTCGAGCGTCGCCTGCTGCACCTGGATGAAGGCGTTGTAGCGGGACTTGAGTTTCAGCTCGTCGGTGATGTCGCTGAACAGCAGCAGCACGCCGCCCAGCGGGTGGGGCTGGTGAACGACGCGCAGAGTGCGGCCGTCGGGCAGGCTCCAGAGGTCGTCCGGCTGGGCCTTGAGAGATTCATAGCGGGCCAGTTCGCCGGCCTTCCAGCCGGCGTAGTCGACGGTCTCGGGCAGGCGGCGGCGCTGGCGCAGGCGGTCGAGGATCTCTCCATGGGTCGGGGTTTCGGCCAGCCAGGCCGGCTCGAGGCTCCACAGCTGGGCGAAGGCGGTGTTGTGGAAGGCCAGCCTGCGGTCGCGGGTGAAGATGGCGACCGCCTCGGCGATGTGGTTGAGAGTCTCGTCGTGGGCGGCGACGTGGCGCTTGAGGGCCTCGCGGACGTCCTCGGCCTCGGTCAGGTCGCGGGCCGACATGGCGACATCGCCGCCTTCCAGCGGGGCGGCGCGGACCTTCAGGGCCCGGCGGCGGCCTCCGAGCGTTATGCGGCGGACAATCTCGCGGCGCTCGCCGCTTTCGGCGGCCTCGCGGGCAAGCGCGTCGGCCTCCGGATCGAGGCTGAGCTTGCGGGCCATGGCGTCGGCCAGGCTTTCGGCCCCGACCGCTTCCAGCCACAGTTTGTTGGCCCATTGCACCGAGCCGTCGGCGGCGGCGATCCAGGCCGGCTCTCCCACCCCGTCGAGGAAGCTGGCCAGGCGGGCGGCGGTCGGCAGGGCGGCCTCGCCGGCGGCCAGGGCGGTCAGCCGCAGCCAGGCCTGGGCCCCGGCGGCGCGGCCCTCGACCGAGACGGCCCCGAACGGCCCGCGGGCCTCGAAGGCGCAGGCCTCGCCCTTCTCGGTCAGGGCGCGCAGGCGGCGGGCATGGTCGGGATCGGCGCCGATCATCGCCTCGACCACGGCCTGCGGATCCTCGTCCTCGAGGTCGAAGGCGGCGGCGCAGGCGGCCAGGGCCTCCTCGCCCGAGGCCAGGCGGGCGACGCCCTCGTCGATGACGACCAGGGCGCAGTCGAAGGCCTCGGAGGAGGCGCGGGCGGCCGAGGCCCCGGCGGTCAGTTGGTCAATCTGGCCTTCAAGGATTTTGGCGCGCGCGTCACCGGCCCTGCGCTGGGCCACCGCCCACAGGGTCGCGCAGATCGCCAGGCTGACCGAACCGGTCGCCGCCGCGAGGATCAGGTCGGATCCACCCAAAGCGAAAAAGCCCCTCGAATCACCGTTAACCCTACGCCTGTAGCCTGCTTCGCGCGAAGAGGCCGCTGGCGATTGGGCGAAGTCGCAGCCATATCAGCAAGATGACCGATTGGACGAACGCCGCCGCGCCCTCCCTGGACGATTTCGCCACCATTGCCGGGGCCGCCTTCGACGGATTGCCCGAGCCGTTCCGGCGGCTGGCCAGGGAAGCCATCGTCCGCATCGATGACTACGCCGACGACGAGACGCTGGCCGCCCTGGGCATCGAGGACGTCTTCGAACTGACCGGCCTCTATCACGGGACCGATCTGACCGAGCGCTCGGTCTTCGATCCCAGCCCCATGCCGCCGCGCATCTTCCTCTACCGCCGGCCGCTGCTGGACGAGTGGGCCGAGCGGGGGGATGTGACGCTGGGCGAGCTGATCACCCATGTTCTGGTGCACGAGATCGGCCACCATTTCGGCCTGTCGGACGACGACATGCACCGGGTCGAGGACGAAGCGTGAACGAATCGGCTAGAATCGCCCGATGACCCAGCTGTTCGATATCCCCGCCCTGACCGACGGCGTTCCCGAAGCCCGGGTGATGCGCGGCGAGAACTACTTCGGCCATGGCTGGGTGGAGCTGGTCGACTACGGTCCCGGCGGGGTGCTGGCCCATGTCATGGGCGAGCGCGGCATCGCCTATGTGGTCGAGATGAAGAAGGCCGACGGCAAGGATGCGGTCTGTACCTGTCCCGACTTCGAGGACTCCAGGCTGATCTGCAAGCATGTGGTGGCGACGGCGCTGAAGGCCAATTCGGTCGATGACGGCGACCTCAAGGAGGCCGCCCAACGCATCCCCCGCCTGCGCGACATGCTCGACATGGAAGGCCGCGACGACGCCGACGACCTGGCGCTGCGGGCGCGGCGGGATCCGGCGTTGCTGAAGGAACTGGAGGGGTAGCCGTCCCTCCCCGAATGGGGAGGGCAGGCGCGCGTTGCGCGCCGGGTGGGGCGGTGGGTCACCAGCGCTCGCCGGTTTGGTTTCTCAGTGGATGGTCTCGAACGTCTCGGACCGACTTCCCCACCCGACGCGCGTAACCGCGCGTCTGCCCTCCCCAATTCGGGGAGGGAGGGGGCCCTAGACGTTCACCGGCTGGCCGAAGCGTTCGCCCAGGTACACCCGCCGCACTTCCGGATCGTCGATGATCTCCCGCGGGGAGCCTTCGAACAGCACCTCGCCGGCGTGGATGATCGAGGCGCGGTCGATGATGTCGAGGGTCTCACGGACGTTGTGGTCGGTGATCAGGATGCCGATGCCGCGCCCCTTGAGGTAGCCGATCACCTCGCGGATGTCGGCGATGGCCAGGGGGTCGATGCCGGCGAAGGGCTCGTCGAGCAGCATGAAGGCCGGCTCGGAGGCCAGGGCCCGGGCGATTTCCACCCGCCGGCGTTCACCGCCCGACAGGCTGATAGCCGGGGCCGCGCGCAGGTGCTCGATGCGCAGCTCTTCCAGCAGGTTGGTGGTGGTCTTGATGGCCTGGTCGCGGTCGGGGACACGCATCTCGACCACGGCCATGACGTTCTGCTCGACCGTCAGGCCCCGGAAGATCGAGGCCTCCTGCGGCAGGTAGCCGACGCCGAGGCGGGCGCGCTGGTACATGGGCAGGGCGGTGATGTCGGCCCCGTCGAGCAGGATGCGGCCGTGATCGACCGGGATCAGGCCGGTGATCATGTAGAAGCAGGTCGTCTTGCCCGCGCCGTTGGGGCCCAGCAGGCCGGCGACCTCGCCGCGTTCCAGGCGCAGGGAGACGTTCTTGACGACCTGCCGGTCGCCAAAGCGCTTGCCGAGATTCTCGACGAGGAGGCCGGCGCCCTTGTCCTGCGAAACGTCCGTCATGCTCTATTGCGACTTGCTGCTCGGGAACAGCACGGCGCGCACGCGGCTCTTGCTGTCGCGGCCCTTGGCGCCGGCGAACAGCTGCGACTGGCCGGTCGTCAGGTTGATGACCGCCCGTTCGGCCCGGGCGACATTCTCGCCCTGGATGACGACCACGTCGCCGGTCAGCACGATGGTGTCGTTGCCGGCGGTGTAGACCGCGTGCCGGGCGCTGATCCGGCGATCAGGCTGGACGTAGAGGACGTCGCCTTCGGCCACCAGCTTCTCGGTCGGGCCGCAGCCGTCGCCCTTCTTGACCTGATAGGCGTTGACGACCTGGGCGCGCAGGCGGGTCTTGGCCTGCATGGCCTCGACGTCGCCCTTGAAAACCTGGCGGCATTCCTCGGGATAGGTCTCGGTCGCGTCGGCCGCGATATCGAGGGGCGCGTTGGTGCGCGGCGCGATCTGGGCCGCCGCCGCGCCGGCCATCGCCAGGGTCGCCACCAGGGCGCCCGCCGCCATCACATGAACCTTGCGCATCGTCTGCCTTATTTCTCGATTCGGGCCCGGACCCGGCCCTTCATGATGACGCGTCCGGTCTCCCGGTCCACCTCATAGGAGTTTGCCTGAACCTGGCCAAGCGGGCCATCGCCTGAAATGCCCTGCTGACCGGTGATCTTGCCCGTCCGGGTGTCGATAATGCTGTCGTTCGTGGCGATACGTTGGCCCTGGCCGTTGTCGATGCGGACATCGCCGGACAGCCGCAGGATGCGGGTCTTCTCGTCATAGACGCCGCGCCTGGCCGTCATCCGCGACGGCGCGCCTGTCTCCCCGCCCAGGTTGAGGACCGGATCGGTGAGAATGACCTCCTGCATCAGGGTGTCGCTGCGGGCGGCCGAGCCGGCCCCGATCAGGAAGCTGCGGCCGTCGGCCATGCGGCCCATGAAGCGGGCCCCGACCAGCTTGATTTCCTTCTGGGTGACCTTGGGCAGCTGATTGGGCGCCTGAATGGAGCTCAAGGTGAAATAGCCGGCCAGGGCGATGACCAGCGCCCCCATCAGGGCCGGCAACAGCCAGCGCAGCACCCGGATGACAGCCGAGCGCCGGCGCCAGGCTTCCATCCCGGTGCGGGGTCGGCTGTGGGCAAGGGCGTCGGCGGCGGTCATCGGGTTCCTAGATAGGGACGATTCAGCTGTGCGCGAAGATGTCGACGTCTTCCCAGCCGGCGAGGTCGAGCGTGCAGCGGGCCGGCAGGAAGTCGAAACAGGCCTGGGCCAGGGCGGTGCGGCCCTCGCGGGCCAGCATCATCTCCAGCTTGGCCTTGGCGGCGTGCAGGTAGAGGACGTCGCTGGCGGCATAGGCCAGCTGTTCCGGGGTCAGGGTCGCCGCGCCCCAGTCGCTGGACTGCTGGGCCTTGGAAAGGTCGACCCCGACCGTCTCCTTGACCACGTCTTTCAGGCCATGGCGGTCGGTGTAGGTGCGGGCCAGCTTGCTGGCGATCTTGGTGCACCAGACCGGGGTGGTGATGACGCCCAGGTGCAGTTCGAACATGGCGATGTCGAAGCGGCCGAAGTGGAAGATCTTGGTCACCGCCGGATCGGTCAGCAGGGCCTTGAGGTTGGGCGCGTCATAGGTCTCGCGGTCGAGCTGGACCATATGGGCGTCGCCGTCGCCGGCGCTGATCTGCACCAGGCAGAGGGGGTCGCGCCGGAAGCGCAGGCCGAGGGTCTCGGAATCGACGGCGACGGAGGTCACGCCGGCGAACAGGCCGGCCGGCAGGTCGCCGATATGAAGGTGATTGGCCAACTGATTTTTCTCTCTACTGCCGCGTCATACCATACTGGCTACCGCCTGCGAGACTAAGAGAGAGCGGTGGTGCCCAGGAGAGGACTCGAACCTCCACGACCGTTAAGTCACTGGCACCTGAAGCCAGCGCGTCTACCAATTCCGCCACCTGGGCTCGCTAGGCATCCTTGTCGGATGGCCGCGAAGGCGCGCTCATTACGGCAGGCTTTGTGCGCGGTCAATGGCCGAGATTGCGATTATCGTCAGGCTCGTCTAAGCCCGCGCCAGTTCAGAGGATAGGCGAAGCCATGCAAGGTCTGGTCACGGTTTTCGGCGGCACCGGTTTCATCGGCCGGCAGGTGGTTCGGGCGCTGGCCAAGAAGGGCCTGCGGGTCCGGGCGGCGGCGCGCCAGCCGGGACGCGGCTATCGCCTGCGCATGCTGGGCGACGTCGGCCAGATCTCGGTGGTCCAGGCCAACATCCGTGACAAGGCCTCCATCGCCCGCGCCGTCGAGGGCGCCGAGGCGGTGATCAATCTGGTCGGCATCATGCGCGAGTCCGGCCGCCAGCGCTTCCTGGCCGTCCACGGCATGGGGACCCGCAACGTCGCCGAAGCCGCCAGGGCGGCGGGCGCCAGGCGCTTCGTGCAGATGTCGGCCATCGGCGCCGACCCGGACGGCGCCTCCAAGTACGCCCGCACCAAGGCCGAGGGCGAGGCGGCGGTGCGCGAGGTGTACCCCGACGCGGTCATCATCCGTCCCTCCATCGTCTTCGGTCCCGAGGACGACTTCTTCAACCGCTTCGGCCAGATGGCGGCCCTGAGCCCGGCCCTGCCGCTGATCGGCGGCGGCCATACGAAGTTCCAGCCCATCTACGTCGGCGACCTGGCCGCGGCCATCGCCCAGGCCGCCGCCAGCGACGCCTTCGCCGGCCAGACCATCGAGCTGGGCGGCCCGGCCGTTCACGACTTCAAGGCGCTGATGGCCTTTGTCTGCACCGAGACCGGCCGCAAACGCATCCTGGCCCCGCTGCCTTTCCCGCTGGCCGCCCTGATGGGCATGGCGGGCGATCTCGTCGGCGCGGTCATCGCCCCGCCGATCACCAGCGACCAGGTCGAACTGCTGCGCACCGACAATGTGGCGACGGGTCCCGGCCTGGAAGCCTTCGGTATTGTCGGCAAGCCGATCGAGGCGATCGTCCCATCCTACCTCTACCGCTACCGCAAGGGCGGCCAGTACGCCGAGACGCCGGAAGGGGCCTACTAGCCGGCCGGCCGCGCTATCGAAGCGGCCTACCATTATACCGCGCTTCCGGGGGCAAGGGCCGGAGGCGGTCCAGGACCCTTTGAAAACATTGATGGAACCGTGCCCGCCGGGTGGGCCGGGCCGCAGGGATAGTAGCCTGAAGCGTAGGCCCGACGGAGGCCGACTGTCGCCGGATGTAGGTCGAAATGGCGTCGATGGCGCTACATCGGGCGCCGGGATTTCGGGTGTCGGTGTCGCAGCCTCAAAAGGCCCCAAAAACAATATGTCTAGACATATTCATCGCCCCTAGAGGGCCTGATCCCACTCGGCGACGACGGCCGGATCGGTCTCCGCGACCGTGGCCCGCAGGACCGCCGCCCGCGCCGGCGCCAGCCGCTTCAGCGCCCAGACCGCCGCCCCGCGCACGACCGGGTTGGCGTCGGCCAGCCGGGCCTCGACGACGGGGACGAGGGACGGATCGCCGCTGTTGCCGGCGGCGTAGAGGACGTTGCGGACCAGCCGGTCGCGGCCGATGCGGGTCACCGCGCTCTTCCTGAACAGCCGCCGGAACCCCTCGTCGTCCAGCCCCGCCAGTTCGGCCAGCGCCGGTTCGTCCAGCTCGGGCCGGGCCCGTAGCCCCATCTCCCGGGCCCGCACCGCGAACTTGTTCCATGGGCAGACGGCCAGGCAGTCGTCACAGCCATAGATGCGGTTGCCCAGCGCCGGCCGCAGGGCGGCGTCGACCGGCCCTTCATGCTCGATGGTCAGGTAGGAGATGCAGCGGCGGGCGTCGAGCTGGTAGGGGGCCGGGAAGGCGCTCGTCGGACAGATGTCGAGGCAGGCGCGGCAGGTCCCGCAGGCGTCCTCGCCGGGCGCCTCCAGGGGCAGGTTGATGCTGGTCAGCACCGAGCCGAGGAACAGCCAGCTGCCCAGCTCCCGCGAGACGAGGTTGGTGTGCTTGCCCTGCCAGCCGAGGCCCGCCCGCTCGGCCAGCGGCTTTTCCATCAGCGGGGCGGTATCGACGAAGACCTTCACCTCGCCGCCGAACTTCGCCTTGATCCAGCCGCCGAGGTTTTTGAGCCGGCCCTTGATCAGGCCGTGATAGTCGTCGCCGCGGGCGTAGGCGCTGATCAGGCCGTTGGAGCGCCGGGACAAGCCCTCCAGAGGATCGGTCGCCGGTCCGTAGGTCATGCCGACGACCACGGCGCTCTTCGCTTCCGGCCACATGGCGGTCGGATGGGCCCGGCGCTCCAGCGTCTCCTCCATCCAGGCCATGTCGCCGTGGCGACCGGCCTCGACGAACTGCGCCAGTCGCGCCCCCGCCGGCCAGGCGTCCGCCGCCGAAGCAAACCCGCAGGCATCGAAACCGAGGGCCCGCGCCCGTTTGCGGATGTCGTCGGGGGTCATCGCTGCTTGAAGAGATTGACCCGCTGTTCAAAGAGGGCCCCGCGCCGGTCGACCAGCGGCTCGATACCCTCGAAGACCTTGCCTTCCGGGTCCATGTCCGTCTCGCCAGAGGCCAGTCGGTCGGCGATCTTGCCGAGCAGGTCGGCGACGGCGACCTCGACCCGGCCGCTTTCCTCGATGGTGTCGAGGGCGCTGAAGATGGCCGTCCGGAAGGGCCCCTCCGGAAGGATCACGGAGAATTCTCCCTGAATCTTGCGGGCGCTCGGCCAGGCCTTCAGGGCTTCCTGCCGGCCGATGGCGACCTTGGCCTGCATGGCCTTGCCGGTGGCGATCGGGTCGGGGTCTTCCTCGTTGATCTGGCGCTCCAGATATTCGAGGGCCAGCATCATCGCCTCGTTGGTCGCCTTGGCCGACTTGGACAGGGCCACCTGCGGATGGTCGGAGCGGTTGGCCATGACGACAGACAGGTCGAGCATGGCGTTCTCGTTGCGGATCGCCAGCCGGGTGCCCGCCAGCATGTGGCGTGCGACCTCAAGCTTGGCGTTATCGTCGCCGGCGGCGGCCTTGAGCAGCACTGGCCGCAGGCGGTTGAGCAGGGTTTCGGACTCGTCGATGACGCCGCGGGCGATGCCGGGCAGCGACTTGAAACCCTCCACCTGGCGCACCGAGTCGGGGCCCAGGGTGCGATACCGGCGCTCCAGCTCGGCCGGCATCTGCGGCAGGGCGGCGATGGCGGTCTTCTGACGGGCGACCTCGGCGTCGGCCTTGACCAGCCAGGCCTGGATCCACGCCCTGCCCTCGGGCCCGGTCCGCTCGGGGCCCATGGCCTCGGTGACGACGTCGATCATTTCCAGGCCGAAAGTGTTGTTGTCGGCCATCACCTGGTTGTAGGGCGCCGACCAGGCGATGACGTCGGCCAGCAGCTTCTGCGCCTCGGCCTCGGTGTCGACCCGGTTGACCGGCTGTCCGAGGGCCGGCGTGGCGGCCATCGGCGCGGCGATCAGCACCGCCGCCAGCATCAGCTTGAAGATACGCATCCCGAAAACTCCCCCCGGCGCCAAATGGGCGCCTCCTGGGAGGCGCCTCTAGAAGTCCAGGTCGTCGTAGTGGCCGGCGGGGGCGAGGCCCGGCCAGCGATCAGCCAACAGCGGCCGGAAGCATGGCCTGGACTTCAGCTTCATGTACCAGGTCTTGGCGGCGGGAAAGTCCCGCCAGGGCACGTCGCCGAAATAGTCGATCACCGACAGGTAGGCGGCGGCCGCGAAATCGGCCAGCGACACCCGCTTGCCGGCCAGCCAGTCACGCTCGCGCAGCAGGGTTTCCAGATACTGCATATGGACCTTGAGCCCGTCGCGGCCGGCCCGCAGGTTGGCCAGGGCCGGGGCGCCCAGCCGCAGCAGGCGCTTTTCCATCTTCTCGTGCAGCAGCAGGCCGGCGACCTCGAAGTCGAACTTGCGGTCGAACCACTGGACGATGCGCCGCGCCTCGGCCCGTTCGGCCGCCTCGCGGCCGAGCAGCGGCGGTTCGGGATAGCTCTCTTCCAGGTGTTCGAGGATGGCGCGGGCTTCGCAGACGACGATCCGCTGGCCGTTCACGACCTCGACCAGCACCGGCGGCACGCCGGACGGATTGAGCGCGAAGAGCTCCTCGGGGCCTTCCCAGTAGCGGACGACCTGGTCGCTGAACGCCAGGCGCTTTTCGCCGAGCGCCAGCCGCACCTGGCGCGAGGCCGGGTCGAGGGGGAAGTGGTAGAGGGTGCGTTCGACGCTCATGGGGGGCGGGGCTGACTATAAAGCGAATCGTACCCGCTTTGCGCCTATCCGGATTAACGCGTCGTTTACTGGGTTGCGAAACGCGGTCCCTCTTCCGCTTGGCGGGCCCAATCGCAGATGACTGTTCCGCCCCTTTTCGTCATCCCGGAAGACCGCGAAGCGGGCTATCCGGGACCCAGGGGGTGCGTGATCTCGTTCTCAAAACGCAGCGTTTCGGCCGGTGCGTTGCAGCCCCTGGGTCCCGGATAAGCGCTTCGCGCTTTCCGGGATGACAGGCGTTTGGAAAAGCGGCGCCGTAGCGGTTGCCGGCGCAACACTGCCATCAGGCCGCGATGCGCGGCGTCGGCCCGACATACTCCGACTGCGGGCGGATCAGGCGGCCGCCGGCCAGTTGTTCGCGGGCGTGGGCCAGCCAGCCGGCGGTGCGGCCCATGGCGAAGACGCCGGTGAAGGTGGCCGGCGGGAAGGCCAGGGCTTCCAGCAGCAGGGCGGTGAAGAACTCGACATTGACGTCCAGCGGCCGGTTCGGCCGGTGTTCCTTGAGGATGGCCAGGGCGGCGGCCTCGACCGCCTCGGCGAAGGCCAGGCGGCCGGGCAGGCGGCCCGACTCCTCGGCCAGGCGGCGGACCGCGCCCTTGAGCGCGTCGGCGCGGGGATCGCGCACCCGGTAGACCCGGTGGCCGAAGCCCATCAGCCGCTCGCCCCGGTCCAGCGCCGCCTCGATCCAGGGCCGGGCGTTCTCCGGCTTGCCGATGGCGTCGAGCATCTCGATGACCGGCCCGGGCGCGCCGCCGTGCAGCGGCCCCTTGAGCGCCGAGATGCCGGCCAGCACGGCGCTGGTCAGGCCGGCGCGGGTCGAGGCGACGACCCGGGCCGCGAAGGTCGAGGCGTTGAGGCCGTGATCGCAGACGGTGACCAGATAGGCGTCGAGGGCCTCGGGATGACCGGCCGGCGGGGCCTTGCCGTGCAGCATGCGCAGGATGTCGGCGGCATGGCCGAGCGCCGGGTCGGGGGCGACGGGGGCGTCGCCGGCCTGCAGCCGGACGATGGCCGGGGTGAACACCGCCGGGGCCGCGATCAGCCGCAGGGCGGTGGCCAGGTCGTCGCCGTCGGCGAGGCGGGCGGTCAGGGCGCGCATGGCCTCGACCGGGCCGAGCGCCAGCAGGCCGTCATCGACCGCCTGCACCTCGTTGAACACCTCCACCCGGGCCCGGCCGAGGGCGGCGGTCAGGTCTTCGGGCAGGTTCTCGAAGAAGCCGTCGAAGAGCAGCCGCACCACTTCCTCATAGCGGGTGCGCCCGGCCAGCTGGTCCAGGGTCCAGCCGCGGATGACCAGGCGCCCGGCCTTGCCATCGACATCGGACAGCACGGTGCGGGCGGCGACGACGTCTTCGAGACCGTCGGACATGACATTGTTCCTCTCGTTTCACCTTGTCTTGCGGCTGAAATCGGACCAATGTTGATCAACGTCAATCTTGATCAATATAATCAATGTCAACCGACTGGATCGACCGCGAGACCGCCCTGCAGCGCCTCGGCGTGCGGTCGCAGACCCTCTATGCCTATGTCAGCCGAGGCCGGGTCGACGCCCGCCCCGATCCGGCCGATCCGCGCCGCAGCCTCTACCGCGCCGCCGACATCGGGGCCCTGACCGACCGGCGGGCTCGGGGCCGCAAGGCCTCGGCGGTGGCCCAGAGCGCCATCGCCTGGGGCGAGCCGGTGCTGGCCAGCGCCATCACCACCATCGCCGGGGGGCGCCTCTGGTATCGGGGGCGGGACGCCGCCGAGCTGGCGCAGACCCAGACCCTGGAGGCCGTGGCGCGCCTGCTGCGCGGCGGTCATGGCGCGGTGCTCAAGAGCGTCGAGCGCACCGCTCCGCCCGCCTTGGATGACGGCAAGGCCAGGCTGTTCGCGGCCCTGGCCGCCCGGGCCGCGGCCGAGCCGCCGGCGCGGGGGCGGGCGCCGCTGGCCCTGGCGCTGGAGGGCGGCGGCCTGCTCGACCTCGTCGCCGACGCGGTCTGCGGCGGGCTGGGAACCGGCCCGATCCACCAGCGCCTGGCCGCCGCCTGGGGCCAACCGTCAGCGGCGGACCCGATCCGCCGCGCCCTGGTGCTGCTGGCCGACCATGAGCTCAACGCCTCGACCTTCGCCGCCCGGGTGGCGGCCTCGACCGGGGCCGGGCTGTCGGCGGCGGCGCTGGCCGGTCTCTGCGCCCTGTCCGGGCCCCTGCACGGCGGCATGGCGGCCCGGGTCTGGAACCTGCTCGAGGAATCCCGCCGCATCGGCCCGGCCGCCACGGTCGAGGGGCGTCTCGCGCGCGCCGCCCCGACCCCCGGCTTTGGCCACCCGCTCTACCCGGAGGGCGATCCGCGCGCCGAAGCCCTGCTGACGGCCTGTCCGCCGACGGAGGATCTGGCGGCGCTGCTGGGCGCCGTGGAGAGCGGCACCGGAGAGCGGGCCAACATCGACTTCGCCCTGGTGGCCATGGCCGAGGCCCTCGGGCTTCCCCGGGACGCGCCCTTCCTGCTGTTCGCGGTGGCCCGCTCGGCGGGGTGGATCGCCCATGCGGTCGAGGAGGGGTCGGGGGGACGGCTGATCCGGCCCCGGGCACGGTATGTGGGGCCGGCGGTGGGGGTATAGGGCGACTGGCGGCGCAATTATTGCTCTCCGCCCTCTGGGCGGAGGACCGCTTTCGAGCCTTCAAGCGAGAAAGCAGGAGGCGGGCCCACCGGCGGTGGGGGACTAGCGTGTTCCCTTACACACCGGCGGCGGCTTTCGCCCTTCACGTCCGCTGGTGGAAGTCCCGCCTCCTGCTCTGTCGCTGGCGCTCCAGAGCGGTCCTCCGCCCCAAGGGCGGAGAGCTGGACCTCACGACGCGTAGAAGTCCCGTTTGGCCAGCATCATGGCCGTCACCAGTTCGCGCTCGGCCTCGCTGAGCAGGGGGTTCCAGACGTCGAAGATCAGGATCACGCGGAGCTGGTCGGCGTCGTTCCAGGCTTCGTGCTCGATGGTGTCGTCGAAGGCCCAGGCCTCGCCCATCTTCCAGGAGCGCAGGTCGTTGCCGACCCGGAACCGGGCTGGTCCGGGCAGGATCAGCGGCAGGTGGACCAGCAGCCGGGCGTTGGTCGAGCCGGTGTGGGGCGGGATGTGGGTGTTGGCCTCAAGGGCGGAGAACAGGGCCGTGGGGGCATAGCCCTGCTGGTCGCACAGGGGCAGGCGCGAGAGCAGCTCCGCCGTCTTCGGACACTGCTTGCAGGCGGCGTCCTGCCTCACGCCGTCGCGCCACAGCCACAGGGACCGCCAGCGGCGCGACCTGTTGAGCTCCGCCCACTGGTTGACCGGGGCGCCGGCCGGATAGTCGATGTAGGGGGCGAAGGCGGCGTCGGCGGCGGCCAGCGCCCCCTCCAGCTCACCCCGGATCATGTCGGTCGCCGCTTCCAGCTCCGGGAACCAGGGGAAGAGGCCGCGGTCGAAGAAGGGCACGGCCGGTAGTTGCGGGTAGTGGAAGTCGACCGGCTCGGAGACGTAAGCCCGCTTGCGGCCGCTGAGGATCTGCAGCGCCTCGTCGAAGCGGCCGAGGCTCTGGTTGCCATGCCGGCCGCGAACCTCGGCGACACGGGCGTCGAGATGCTGGGCCAGACTGTCGGCATGCTGGTCGACGACCGTCCGGGCCCGGGCCAGCGGGGCGGCGACGCCCGGCGGCAGATGGCTTTCGGGCGGGGCGATCTTCAGGACGTTGCGATAGACCAGCGCCGCCGCCTTGGGCCCGGAGACCTGTTCGACCAGGGCCGCCTTCGAGAGCATGGCCATGAAGTGATAGGGGTCGGCCATCAGCACCCGGTCGAGGCTGGCGATGGCGGCGCGTAGGTCGCCGCCGACCCGCTGGGCCAGGGCGATGTTCATCAGGATCTCGAGGTCGTCCGGGGCCTGGACGCGGGCCTGGCCAAGCAGGGTCAGCGCCCGCGCGGAGTCGCGGCGCTGCAAGGCGGCCATCGCCTGATTGACCAGATCGGCCCCCGCCGACGTCATCGTAACGTCCTGAACGCTCACACCCATGCGCAAGGGTTATCTGGCCGACCGACGGCGAGCGACAGCGAAGATGACAAATCGGTAATACTGCGACAGCTTGTCGCAGAACAGGGTTCGATTAGTTGAACGCGCTCAGCGAACTGCCCGTTTTACCAGCAGAGACTAGGCCCGTTCGTGCGCGGCCTCCTCGGCCTCCAACGGATGGTCGATACGGCCGAGCATTTCCTTGGGACAGACCTGCCAGAACAGGCCACGCGTCCGCTCCCAGTCGCGCAGCAGGCCTTCGGCGAAGGCCGACCCGGTCTCATGGGCGTGCTCGCGGACCAGCTTCTTCAGCACCTCTTCCCAATGGGCCGAGGCCAGCCGCTGGACGACGACGCTGTCGGGATTGACGCAGCCCTTGAAGCGGCCGGACAGGTCGAGGACGAAGGCCATGCCGCCGGTCATGCCGGCCGCGAAGTTCTCGCCGACGGGGCCGAGGATCACCGCCGTGCCGCCGGTCATGTATTCGAGGCCGTTGGTGCCGACGCCCTCGACCACCGTCGTGGCGCCCGAGTTGCGCACCGCGAACCGCTCGCCGGCCTGGCCGGCGGCGAACAGCTTTCCGCTGGTCGCGCCGTAGAGGACGGTGTTGCCGAGGATGACGTTGGTCTCCGGCGCCACCAGGTGGCGCGAGGGCTTGATGACGATGGTGGCGCCCGACAGGCCCTTGCCGACATAGTCGTTGGCCTCGCCGGTCAGCACGATGCGCAGGCCTCTGACGGCGAAGGCGCCGAGGCTCTGGCCGGCCGAGCCCTTCAGCTCGACGGTCAGGTGGCCGGCCGGCAGGGCGCTCATCCCGAACTTGCGCACGATATGGCTTGAGATGCGCGCGCCGATGGCCCGGGCTGTGTTCCGCACCGTGTAGGTCAGCTGCATCTTCTCGCCGCGCTGCAGCAGCGGGGCAGCGTCGCGGACGATCTGGGCGTCGAGGGTGTCGGGCACGGGGTTGCGGCCGTTGACCGTCGAATAGGGCGGGTTGCTGCCCGGGTCGGCCCGAACCAGCAGGGGGTTCAAGTCGAGGTCGTCGAGGTGTTCGCCGCCGCGGCTGACCTGGGCCAGCAGGTCGGTGCGGCCGACCACTTCCAGCAGCGAGCGGAAACCGAGGTCCGACAGGATCTCGCGAACTTCCTCGGCGATGAAGGTGAAGAGGTTGATGACCTTTTCCGGCGTGCCGGTGAACTTCTGGCGCAGGGCATCGTCCTGGGTGCAGACGCCGACCGGGCAGGTGTTGCTATGGCACTGGCGGACCATGATGCAGCCCATGGCCACCAGCGAGGCGGTGCCGATGCCGAACTCCTCGGCCCCCAGCATCGCCGCCATGACGATGTCGCGGCCGGTGCGCAGGCCCCCGTCGGTGCGCAGGGTCACATGGTGGCGCAGGTTGTTGAGGGTCAGCACCTGGTTGGCCTCGGAAAGTCCCAGTTCCCAGGGCGAGCCGGCGTACTTGATCGAAGTCTGGGGCGAGGCGCCCGTGCCGCCGACGTTGCCGGCGATCAGGATGACATCCGCCTTGGCCTTGGCCACGCCGGCCGCGATGGCGCCGATGCCGGTCATCGAAACCAGCTTCACCGTCACCCGGGCGTCGGGGTTGATCTGCTTGAGGTCATAGATGAGCTGCGCCAGGTCCTCGATCGAATAGATGTCGTGGTGCGGCGGCGGACTGATCAGCATGACGCCGGGCGTGGCGTGGCGCAGCCTGGCGATCAGTTCGGTGACCTTGAAGCCGGGCAGCTGGCCGCCCTCGCCGGGCTTGGCGCCCTGGGCGACCTTGATCTCGATCTCGCGGCATTCGTTCAGGTATTCGGCGGTGACGCCGAACCGGCCGGAGGCGATCTGCTTGACGGCGCTGTTGGGGTTGTCGCCGTTGGGCAGCGGCCGGTAGCGGGCCCGGTCCTCGCCGCCCTCGCCGGAGACGGACTTGGCCCCGATGCGGTTCATGGCGATGTTGAGGACGCCATGGGCCTCGGGGCTGAGGGCGCCCAGGCTCATGCCGGGGGTCAGGAAGCGCTTGCGGATCTCGTTGACGCTCTCGACCTCGTCCAGCTCGACGGGGGTGCGGCCCTTGCGGAAGTCGAGCAGGTGGCGCGGCTGGCTGGCCTTCTGGCGGTGCAGGCCGGCGCTCCAGCGTTTGTAGGCCTCGTAGTCGCCGCTGTCGCAGGCGGCCTGAAGGGTGTGGATCAGCCGGGCTTCGAAGGCATGGGCCTCGCCCGAGCGGCGGGCCTTGTAGAAGCCGCCGACCGGCAGGGCGATGGCGGCCGGCGCCCAGGCGCGGCGGTGGATCTCGACCGTCTTGGCCTCGATGCCGGCCAGGCCGATGCCGGAAATGCGGCTGGGCATGCCGGGGAAGAACTCCGCCGCCAGCGAGCGCGACAGGCCCATGGCCTCGAAGTTGTAGCCGCCGCGGTAGCTGGAGATCACCGCGATGCCCATCTTGGAGATGATCTTCAGCAGGCCCTGCTCGATGGCCGTCTTGAAGTTCACGCAGACGTCGCGAAGGCTCAACTCCCCGGTCAGGCCGCGCTCCAGCCGATCCTGGAAGCTTTCCTGGGCGAGCCAGGCGTTGACCGCCGTCGCCCCGACCCCGACCAGGACGGCGAAGTAGTGGGTGTCCATGCACTCGGCCGAGCGGACGATGATCGAGACGTAGGAGCGCAGGCCCTTGGCCACCAGGTGGGCATGCACCCCGGCGGTGGCCAGGATCATCGGCAGGCCGACGCGGGTCGGGCCGCTTTCGGTGTCGGTCAGGACGATGGTCGAGCAGCCGCGCAGGGCGGCGTCTTCGGCCTCGGCCTTGATGCGGTCGAGGTTCGCGCGAAGGGCGTCGCCGGCCCGCGCCTCGGGGGCCGGCAGCGGCATGGTGCAGTCGATGACGGCCAGGTTCTTGCCGGCGATGTAGCCGAGGATGCGGTCGTACATGCCGGTGGTCAGCACCGGGCTTTCCAGCACATAGACGTCGGTCTGGGCCTCGTCCTGGGCCAGGATGTTGCCGAGGTTCTTGAACCGGGTCTTCAGGCTCATGACGCCCGTCTCCCGCAAGGGGTCGATCGGCGGGTTGGTCACCTGGCTGAAGTTCTGGCGGAAGAAGTGGCTGAGCGGCCGGTACTTGTCGCTGAGCACGGCCAGCGGCGCGTCGTCGCCCATCGAGCCGATCGCCTCCTTGCCGTCCTCGACCATGGGAGCCAGCACCATCTCCAGGTCCTCGAGCGAATAGCCGGCCGCCGTCTGGCGACGGGTCAGTTCCTCGCGGTCGGCGCACAGGCGGTCTTCCGGCCCGGGGCCGATCTCCTTTTCGAGATCGACCATGTTGGCCAGCCAGTCCTTGTAGGGATGCCGCTGGGCCAGTTCGTCGACGATCTCCTCCTCGCCGTACATGCGCCCTTCGGTCAGATCGATGGCGATCATCCGGCCCGGGTGAATGGTCAGCTTGCGGCTGATCCGCTCGTCCGGCACCCCACACATGCCGGCCTCGGACCCGACAATCAGCAGACCATCGTCGGTCAGGGCGGCGCGCAGCGGGCGCAGGCCGTTACGGTCCTTGCCGGCCACCACCCAGCGGCCGTCGGTGGCGCACAGGGCGGCGGGTCCGTCCCAGGGTTCCATGACCGCGTTGCAGTAGGAATAGAGCGCCTTGTGCTCGGGCTTCATCTGCTCGTCGGACTTGGCGTTCCAGGCTTCCGGCACCAGCAGGGCCTTGGCCATCGGGGCGCTGCGGCCGGCGCGGACCAGCACCTCGAAGGTGTTGTCGAGGGCGGCGCTGTCCGATCCGCCCGCCTGCACCACCGGCTTGATGTCGTCGCCGAGATCGCCGAAAGCCTGGGCGGCCATGCGGATCTCGTGGCTCTTCATCCAGTTGATGTTGCCCTTGATGGTGTTGATCTCACCATTGTGGGCCAGCATGCGGAACGGCTGGGCCAGGCGCCATTGCGGGAAGGTGTTGGTCGAATAGCGCTGGTGGAAGATGGCCACCGCCGCCTCGAACCGCTCGTCGCGCAGGTCAGGGTAGAAGGCGTCGATGCTCTCGGCCAGGAACATGCCCTTGTAGATCAGCGACCGGGCCGACAGGCTGCAGAGGTAGAAGTCCTGGATGGCCGCCTGGGCGACGCGCTTCTCGATCCGCTTGCGGGCCAGGAACAGGGCCCGCTCCAGCGCCTCGCCCTCGAGGCCGGGGGGCGGCGACAGCATGATCTGCTCGATCTCGGGGCGGGTGGCGTTGGCCTTCTCGCCGATCACCGAGGTATCGACCGGCACCTGGCGCCAGCCGTAGATATAGAAGCCGAAGCGCAAGGCCTCGCTTTCGACGATGGTCCGGGCGGCTTCCTGGGCGCCGAGATCCGTGCGCGGCAGGAAGACCTGGCCGACGGCGATCGGGCCGGGCCGCAGGGCATGGCCGGTGCCGGCCACCTGTTCCTCGAAGAAGGCCTGGGGAACGGACAGCAGGATGCCGGCCCCGTCGCCGGTCTTGCCGTCGGCGTCGACGGCGCCCCGGTGCCAGACCGCCTTCAGGGCCTTGATCGCCAGGTCGACGATCTCGCGGCGCGGCTTGCCGTCGATGGCGCAGACCAGGCCGACGCCGCAGGAGTCGCGTTCCATGGAGGGATCGTAGGCGTTGCCGTCGATCAGCAGCTGGCGGTTCTTGAGGTAGAGGTCGAGGACGTTGGACATGATCTCTACTCCGCGGCGACCAGCGCCGGCGTCGCCGACAGCTGCTTGTGGATCGAGGCGGCGGCGTCGAAGCCGTCGCGGATGGCCCAGACGACGAGCGAGGCGCCGCGGGCAATGTCGCCGGCGGCGTAGACGCCCGGCAGGTTCGTTTCCTTGGAGCGGCGATTGATCTTCACCGTCCCGGCCCGGCTGACCTCCAGGTCGGGGCTGCCCAAGGTCGTCGGCAGGTCTTCCGGATCGAAGCCGAGGGCCTTGATGACCAGGTCCGCCTTGATCTCGAAGTCGCCGTTCTCGATCGGCTCGGGGCTCTGGCGGCCGGAGGCGTCGGCGGGACCCAGGCGCATGCGGGCGGCGCGCACGCCGCTGGCCTGGCCGGCGTCTCCGGTGACGGCGCGGGGGCCGGCCAGCCATTCGAAGACGACGCCCTCTTCCTCGGCGTTGGTCACTTCGCGCAGGGAGCCGGGCATGTTCTCGCGGTCGCGGCGGTAGAGGCAGGTGACGCTGGCCGCGCCCTGGCGGATGGCGGTGCGCACGCAGTCCATCGCCGTGTCGCCGCCGCCGACGACGACGACATTCTTGCCTTCGGCGTCCAGCTCGCCGCTGTCGAAGGCCGGCACGGCGTCGCCGTAGCCCTTGCGGTTGGAGGCTGTCAGATAGTCGAGGGCGGCGACCACGCCGCCCGAGCCGGCGCCGGGCACCGGCAGGTCCTTGGCGGCATAGACGCCGGTGGCCAGTAGCACGGCGTCATGCTCGCGGCGCAGGTCCTCGAGGCTGGCGTCCCTGCCGACCTCGAAGTTCAGCCTGAAGACGATGCCGCCGTCGGCGAGGCGGTCGGTGCGGCGCTGGACGACGTCCTTCTCCAGCTTGAAGCCGGGGATGCCATAGACGAGCAGGCCGCCCGGCCGGTCGTAACGGTCATAGACGGTGACGTCATAGCCCAGTTCGAACAGGCGCTCGGCGGCGGACAGCCCGGCCGGGCCGGCGCCGACGACGCCGACCGACTGGCCGCGCGGCGCGCCCTGCACGAGGGGCGCGACCCAGCCTTCTTCCCAGGCCCTGTCGGACAGATAGCGTTCGACCGCGCCGATGGTGACGGTGCCGTGCCCCGACTGCTCGATGACGCAATTGCCCTCGCACAGGCGGTCCTGCGGGCAGATGCGGCCACAGATTTCGGGCATGCTGCTGGTCGCCTGCGACAGCTCATAGGCCTCGCGCACCCGTCCGGTCGCGGTCATCCGCAGCCAGTCGGGGATGTTGTTGTGCAGCGGGCAATGGGTCTGACAGAAGGGCACGCCGCATTGCGAGCAGCGCGAGGCCTGCTCCGACGCCTTGGCATCGACGAAGTCGGCGTAGATTTCCTGGAAGTCGCGGTCGCGCGCGCCGGCCTCACGCTTCGGCGGCGTGCGGCGGTCGATCACCGTGAACTTCAACATCCGTTCGGCCATGAGAGTCCCCACCCGTTTCCGGGGTCGAAAATTGCGTGGAACGGCTCATAGGGGCTCGTTTGGGCAACAAGAATGCGACGGTCTATTTTGTAGACTGAATTTCAAGTGATGCCCGGTTTGGCGGCGCCAAGGACCAGGGCAGCAATCATATTTGGTCCCTAAAATAGACCAACTGAATTCCGGACGGCATTTTGCCCCCGTAGTCTTCCCGGTCTTGCCAAGGCCGGAATTGAACGGGACAAGGCGCCCTCTTCCCCTAGAGGCCACCTGCATGCCCGACTGGTTGTCCGCCATCATCCTCGGCCTCGTCGAGGGCCTGACCGAGTTCATTCCGGTCTCCTCCACGGGCCATCTGCTGCTGACCAGCCGGGCCCTGGGCCTGGAGCCGGGGTTCTGGGACACCCTGGTGGTGATGATCCAGCTGGGCGCCATCCTCGCGGTCATCGCCCTCTACTTCCAGCGCCTCTGGGCCGTGCTGATCGGCCTGCCCACCAGGCCCGAGGATCGCCGCTTCGCCCTCAGCGTGCTGATCGCCTTCATCCCGGCGGTCGTGCTTGGCCTTCTGCTGCACGACTTCATCAAGGAAGTTCTGTTCAACCCGACCATCGTCTGCTGGTCGCTGATCGCCGGCGGGGTGGTGCTGATCCTGCTCGACCGCTGGCGCCCGACGCCGAAGGTCACCGACGCAATGCAGACGCCCTTCCGCACAGCCCTCGGCGTCGGCCTGCTTCAGTGCCTGTCGATGATCCCCGGCGTCTCGCGCTCGGGGGCCACCATCGTCGGCGGCGTGCTGATGGGCATGGAGCGGCGGGCGGCGGCCGAGTTCAGCTTCTTCCTGGCCATCCCGACCATGGTCGGCGCTTTCGCCCTCGACTTCATCGACAGCCGCGAGGCCATCTTTGCCCGCCCCGACGGGGTGATGCTGATCGCCATCGGCTTCGTCGTCTCGTTCGTCAGCGGCCTCGTCGTGATCAAGTGGATGCTGGGCTTCATCGACAAGCATGGCCTCAGCCCGTTCGGCTGGTGGCGCATCCTGGCGGGGGTCGTGGGGCTGGGGTTGCTGGCCTTTACCTAAATTCCGTCATCCCGGGCGGCCGTAGGCCGACCCGGGACCCAGGTGGGCCGGAGCGCCGCTGTCGCCACCGCCAACAATGGCGGAGGTGGCCCCTGGGTCCCGGCTCTCCGCGCTGCGCGCTCCGGCCGGGATGACAGTTATGGGGCCGACAACGCCTCCACCAACCGCACCATGAACCCCGCCCCGCGCCGCAGCTGCGCCACCTCGATCCATTCGTCCGGCTGGTGCGCCTGGTCGATCCAGCCCGGGCCGCAGAGGACCACCGGGAACCCGCCGCGCTGGAACTGCCCCGCTTCGGCCGCGTAGGACACCGCCCGCAGCGGCCCGTTGTCGCCGGCCAACCGCCGCGCCAGCGCCTCGGCCGGTCCGCCCGGCTGCAGGGCCAAGGGCGGGACGTTGCTGTACAGCTCCCACTCGACCCCGCACTCGGGGAACCGCGCCTTCAGCTCGGCGTCCATCGCCGCGCACCGCTCCCAGAACGGCGCCAGCAACGCCGCCGGATCCTGGTCGGGCGGGCTGCGCAGGTCGAAGCTGAAGCTGCATTGGCGGGCCAGGATGTTCACCGCCGTGCCGCCGTGGATCAGGCCGATGGTCAGGGTCGCGTGCTTCGGCTCGAACGGGGAAGCCGGGTCGGCGTCAGCGATCAGCCGGTCGGCCATCGCCGTCAGCTCGCCCATCAGCTTCAGCGCCGCCATGTTGGCCGAGACGCCCAGATGCGTCTGGCTGGAATGCGCCTCATGGCCCGTCACCGTGACCTTGGCGGACAGGATGCCCTTGTGGGCCCCGACCACCTCCATGCCGGTCGGCTCGCCGACCACGGCCAAGGCCGGCGGCGGGTCTTCGCGGCTGAGGGCCTCGATCATCGCCGGGGCGCCGAGACAGCCGATCTCCTCGTCATAGGAAAACGCCAGCCACGCCGGCCGCTTCAAATCCGCCTTCGCCAGCTCCGGTACGGCCGCCAGGGCCAGGGCGATGAACCCCTTCATGTCGGCGCTGCCCCGTCCGTAGAGCTTGCCGTCCTTCTCGGTCAGCACCCAGGGGTCAGTCGACCAGGGCTGGCCATCGACCGGCACCACGTCGGTATGGCCCGACAGGATCACCCCGCCCGCCGCCGCCGGCCCGATGCGCGCCATCAGATTGGCCTTGGAGCCATCGGCGTTGCTCACCCGCCGGCTCTCGACGCCGAGGTCCGCGAGATAGGCCTCGACCCATTCGATCAGCGCCAGGTTGGAGCGGCGCGAGGTGGTGTCGAAACCGACCAGGGTGGTCAGGATGCCGACGGCGCGGTCGTGAAGGGCGTCAGGGGAAACAGTCATGCCCCCTACATATGCGATCCCGCCTTCAGGGGAACTGGGTTGCGCAAGCCCGACCGCCCCGTTACGCGCCAGACCACATGACCGCCCCGTCCCTGATCCTCACCCTCGCCTGCCCTGACCGCCGGGGCATCGTCGCCGCCGTCTCGACCTTCCTGGCCGGGCGCGACTGCAACATCCTCGACGCCCAGCAGTATGACGACGCCGAGACCGGCCGCTTCTTCATGCGGGTGGTGTTCGACCCCGCCGGCGGCACGGCCGACGGCCTGCGCGAGGCCTTCACCGCCATCGGCGCCGAGTTCTCGATGACCTGGACCCTGCGCGACCCGGCCCAGCGCTACCGGGTGATGATCCTGGCCAGCAAGACCGACCACTGCCTGGCCGACCTGCTGTACCGCTGGCGCATCGACGAACTGCCGATGGAGATCTCGGCCGTGGTCTCCAACCACGGCGCCGAAACCTTCCAGCATGTCGACCTGAAGGGCCTGCCCTTCCATCACCTGCCGGTCGCCAAGGACACCAAGCTGGAACAGGAGGCCCAGCTCTGGGCGCTGATCCGCGAGACGAACACCGACATCGTCGTGCTCGCCCGCTACATGCAGATCCTGTCGGATGGTCTGGCGGCCAAGCTGGAGGGCCGCTGCATCAACATCCACCACAGCTTCCTGCCGGGCTTCAAGGGCGCCAAACCCTACCATCAGGCCCATGCGCGGGGCGTGAAGGTGATCGGGGCGTCGGCCCACTACGTCACCGGCGACCTCGACGAGGGCCCGATCATCGAGCAGGACGTCGAGCGCATCAGCCACCGCGACACGCCCGAGGACCTGGTCCGCAAGGGCCGCGACATCGAACGCCGCGTCCTGGCCCGGGCCCTGCGCTGGCGGCTGGAGGACCGGGTGCTGCTGAACGGCCGCAAGACAGTGGTGTTTACCGACTAGCCAAGCACCGAATTTCCCCGCGCCGGCAGCACGCCCAGCAGCTGGATGCGGAAGACCAGCACGGAATTGGGCGGGATGTTGCCCGAGCCGTCCTTGCCGTAGCCCTCCTCGGGCGGCACGTAGACGATCCACTCGTCGCCCGGGCGCATCTTCGGGATCACCTCCATCCAGGCGGGGATGAAGTTCTCAAACGGCATGATGGCCGGCGCCCCGCGCTCGAAGCTGGAGTCGAAGACGTTGCCGTTGAGCAGCTTGCCCTCGTAGTGGACCTTCAGCTCATCGCCCTTCTTGGGCTTCAGCCCGCTGACCGGGCCGGAGGTCACGACGATGTACTGGACGCCGTCCTTCAGCACCTGAACGCCCGGCTTGGTGGCGTTCTCCTTCATGAAGGCCTCGCCCTCGAGCGCATTCTTCTGGGCCAGCCGCTCGTTGTCGCAACTGGCCAGGGACAGGGCCGCGATGGCGGCGAGGATGACGGGGATGAAGCGCATGGATGATCTCACGGTGGTCAGCGGCGAGTAGCGGGTTTCACAAACCCTGTCATCCTTCGGTCGTCCCGAAGGGGCGATCCGGAGGACCCACGGCAAGGGCGGAACCGCCTGGAGTCTGAAGGATGGCACAACAGAAGCGCCAACCTACCAACGCCAGCTGCCTGGCGGACGGGTGGGTCCTCCGGATCGGCTTCGCCGACCGAAGGATGACAGCGGTGTGTGTGGCTCAGACCACCCGCGGCGGATACCCGCTCTCGCGCAGGGCATCCATGATCTCCTGGGTGTGCTGCGCGTCGCGGGTCTCGATCATGACGTCGAACTCCGCGCCCTTGGCCGGCACGTCGAGCGCCAGGCGGTTGTGGGCGACCTCGATGATGTTGCCGCCCATCTCGCCGATCACCCGCGACACCGTCGCCAGCAGACCGGGACGGTCATCGCCGACGATACGCAGCGAGATGATCCGCTGGGCCCGCACCAGCTCGCGGGTCAGCACGCTGGCCAAAAGGCGGGTGTCGATGTTGCCACCACAGAGGATCAGGCCGCACTTCCTGCCGCGGAACCGCTCCGGATAAGCCAGCAGCGCCGCCAGCGAGGCCGCGCCGGCCCCCTCGGCCACCGTCTTCTCGACATTGCAGTAGAGGGCCACCGCCCGCTCGATGAAGGGCTCTTCCAGCAGCAGCACGTCCTCGACCAGCGGCCGGGCGACCGAATAGGTGATGTCGCCGACCTGCTTGACGGCGATGCCCTCGGCGATGGTCTGGCCGCCGCTGTGGCCGGCCATGCCGCGCATCTTGTTGGTGAAGCTGGGATACATCGCCGGCTCGCAGCCGATGATGCGGATGTCCGGGTTCATGGCCTTGGCCGCCACCCCGACGCCGCTGATCAGTCCGCCGCCGCCGATCGGAACGGGAAGGATCTCCAGATCCGGCACGTCCTCCAGCATCTCCAGGGCGATGGTGCCCTGGCCGGCCATGACTTCCAGGTCGTTGAAGGGATGCACGAAGGTCAGGCCCCGCTCGTCCTTCAGCTTCATGGCGTGGGCGTAGGCGTCGTCGTAGGTCTCGCCCTCAATGACCACATTGGCCCCGTGGGCGCGGGTGTGCTCGACCTTCACAAACGGCGTGCCGCGCGGCATGACGATGGTCGAGGGCACACCCAGCCGGGTGGCGTGGTAGGCCAGCCCCTGGGCATGGTTGCCGGCGCTGGCGGCGATGACGCCCTTGGCCTTGTCGGCCTCGCTCATCAGCATCAGTTTGTTGAGCGCCCCGCGCTCCTTGTAGGCGGCGGTGAACTGCAGGTTCTCGAACTTCACCCACACCTGGGCGCCGGTAATCTCCGACAGGGTCTTGGAATAGCGGCAGGGCGTGCGCTCGATATGGCCCTGCAGGCGGGCCGCGGCGGCGCGGATGTCATCGATGTGGAGGGTCATTTAGGTCCGGCTTCCGAGAAGCCGGAGGCTTCACCGCAATCCACGGATCAGGTCAAGCCGCCGCATGGCCTTGCCCGGCAGTTCCGACACCGGCCCCAGCGGCAGGGCCTCGGCCGCCTGGCGCAGGGCATAGGCCGCGCCGCGCACCAGGGCGGCCGGGGAAGCGGCGCCGATAAAGCCGTGGCTGACCGGGGTGATGACGTTCGAGAACTCCCGCTTGAAGCGGTAATCGCCGGCCCCGAGATCCAGCCGCCGGTAGGGCGTGGTGTCCATCCAGCGCAGGATGTCCTGGAACAGGATCATGCCCGGGCTCCAGCGCGTGAACTCCGGATCATGACCGATCAGCCAGCTGTTGATCGTGTCATGGGCCCGCAGGTTGAACTGCGCCGCCACCAGCTTTTCCCCGACATGCAGGGTGAAGAGGATGCCGCCGTATTCCGGATCGCGGCTCTGAAACAGGTCGCGGACAAGGCGGCTGGTCCAGCCGGCCGCCAGCACGTCGGTCTGGCCGGTCGCCTTCCACTGCTGGCTCTTCCAGGCCATCAGCTGGTCGAAGTCGGCCTTGCCGCGCGAGAAGGCGGTGAACACCGGGGCCCCGGCCTCGCGCTCCAGCTTGCGGCGCTTCTTGTCGCAATCCTTGTGGATGCCGACCCCGGCCGCCTTGCGCTCGGCGGCGTAGGCCTCGAACCCGTCCGGCATGTCGATGGCGAAGCTCGGCTGCGTGCCCTTGAAGGCCGGCGCGAAGTCGGCCTGGCAGCCCAGCATATGGGAGAAGTCGAGGCGCCCGACCCCGATGGCCTCGACCAGCCTGACCGGATCGACCCGCACGCCCGGGGCCGTGACAAGGCCCTGATAGTCGCACATCGGCGCCCCGACCGGCATGGCGGTCATCGCCCCGACCCTGGCGGCCATGAAGCCGACGGCCTCGCCGCCCTCCTTGAGCACCGCCACCCTGACGTTGGCCTTCTCGCCCTGCGCCCGCGCCACCGACCGCGCCCACCAGGGCGACAGGAAGGGGCTGTGCCAGCCCGGCTGCGCCGCCTGCAGCGCCGCCCAGCGGTCCACCTGGGCGGCGGTCAGGTCTTCGGGACGGACGATGTCGATCTGCACGGGCTGGCGACTCACGGGGGGTAACTGCCGATCATCAATACAGCCGAAGCGTTTCCGCTTGGTTTAGCGTCAGCGGCGAACGAAATCGCCGCCCCGCCGTTAGCGGCCGATGGCCCTGCCCCAATCCCTGCTCCCCGATCCCTACATTGTCCTCCTCGCGGTCGGCGGTTTGCTGATCGCCCTGGTCGCCTGGCTGCCGCTGGCCCTGCGCCGTCTGCCGCTGTCCCTGCCCATTGTCTGCATCGGCCTGGGGGCGGCCATCTTCTCCCTGCCTCAGGTCGGCCTGGCGCCCTTGCCGGTCCGCTATCCGGAGGTGACGGAGCGGCTGACAGAATTTGTCGTGATCATCGCCCTGATGGGCGCGGGACTGAAGATCGACCGGATCGTCGGCTGGCGACGCTGGGGGATCACCTGGCGGCTGCTGGCCGTGACCATGCCCCTGTCGATCGCCGCCATCGCCCTGCTCGGGGTCTGGGCCGGCCTGCCGTTGGCGGCCGCCATCCTGCTCGCCGCCAGCCTGGCGCCGACCGATCCGGTGCTGGCCGCCGACGTTCAGGTCGGCCCGCCAAGGACCGGCGAAGAGGACGAGGTGCGCTTCGGCCTGACGTCCGAGGCGGGGCTCAACGACGGCCTGGCCTTTCCCTTCGTCAACCTCGGGCTGGCGTTGGCCCTGGCGGCGACGACCGGCAAGCCCTGGTTGGTCGACTGGCTGAGCTACGATGTGCTCTGGAAACTGCTGGCCGGCGGGGTCGCCGGCTGGCTGATCGGCCGACTGTTCGGCTGGCTGACCTTCCGGGTGCCGGGCAACCCGCTGGCCAAGACCGGCGACGGGCTCATCGCCATCGCCTGCACCCTGGTGGCCTATGGCCTGACCGAAGCGGTGCACGGCTACGGCTTCCTGGCGGTGTTCATCAGCGCCCTGACCCTGCGCCATGCCCATCGCCAGCACGCGTTCCAGCGGGAGATGCATGACATCACCGAACAGCTGGAACGCATCGCCATGATGGTCGTCCTGCTGTTGTTCGGGGGCGCGCTGGTCAGCGGGCTGCTGGCCCCGCTGACCTGGATCGACATCGCCCTGGCCCTGGCGGTGCTGGTGGTGGTCCGGCCCCTGTCCGGGCTGGTCGGCATGATCGGCCTGAAGGCGACCTGGAGCGAGCGGCTGACCCTGGCCTTCTTCGGCATCCGCGGGGTCGGGTCCTTCTACTACCTGGCCTATGGCCTCAACCACGCGCCGATCGCCGGGGCCGAGCGCCTCTGGGCCATCGTCGGCCTGATCGTCCTGGCGTCCGTGCTGCTGCACGGCCTGACCGTCACCCCGGTGATGCGCGGCCTGGACCGGAAGCGGGGGGTCGATCCCGACAAGGATCAGGAAGACGAGCCGGCGCCGAGCGCGCCATGACCCTCGCCCCTTACCGTTGTTTCACTTGCCCCTGCCCGCCGCCCCCGGCATGACTGCTGATGGGGGCGTACCCGGCCAACAGTACGGTCGGCACAGGATCTGACTTCAAGGGGTTCGAGCAGCCATGCTGATCGTCGAAAATCTGACGCACATCTATCCGAACGGCGCCAAGGCGTTGGATGAGGTAAGCCTGATCGTGCCCAAGGGCATGTACGGCCTGCTGGGCCCCAACGGCGCCGGCAAGTCGACCCTGATGCGGACCATCGCCACCCTGCAGGCGCCGACCGAGGGCCATGTCCGCTTCGGCGAGATCGATGTGCTGAAAGACCCCGAGGAACTGCGCAAGGTGCTCGGCTACCTGCCGCAGGACTTCGGCGTTTATCCCCGAGTCTCGGCCTACGACATGCTCGACCACATGGCCGTGCTCAAGGGCGTCTCCAACGGCAAGGAGCGCCGCGAAACGGTCGAATACCTGCTCAACCAGACCAACCTCTGGGCCGTGCGCAAGCGGGCCCTGGCCGGCTTCTCCGGCGGCATGCGCCAGCGCTTCGGCATCGCCCAGGCCCTGATCGGCGACCCGGCCCTGATCATCGTCGATGAGCCGACCGCCGGCCTCGACCCGGAAGAGCGCAACCGTTTCCTCAACCTGCTGGCCGAGATCGGCGAGAACGTCGTGGTCATCCTCTCGACCCACATCGTCGAGGACGTCGCCGACCTCTGCCCGGCCATGGCCATCATCTGCGAAGGCCGCATCGTCAAACAGGGCGCGCCGCTCGACCTGGTCGCCGGCCTCAAGGGCCGCATCTGGAAGAAGACCATCGAGAAGAGCGAGCTGGAGGGCTATCGCGGCCGCTACCGCGTCATCCACACCCGGCTGTTCACCGGCCGCACGGTGATCCACGTCGAGGCCGACAGCGATCCGGGCGACGGCTTCACCCCGGTCGAGGGCGGTCTGGAAGACGTCTACTTCTCGACCCTCCGCACCTCTCGCGCCGCTTAAGAGAGGGCCGACCGCATGTTCGGCAAGATCGCCAGCTTCGAATTCCGCTACCAGCTCAAGAACCCGGTGTTCTGGGTGGCGGCGGGCATCTTCTTCCTGCTGACCTTCGGGTCGGTGGTCGTCGACCAGATCAGCATCGGGGGTGGGGGCAACACCCACAAGAACGCCCCCTTCGCCATCGCCCAGATCCACATGATCTGGACCATCTTCTTCATGTTCGTCTCCACGGCCTTCGTGGCCAACGTCATCGTCCGCGATGACGAGACGGGCTTTGGCGGCATCCTGCGCTCGACCCGGGTCAAGCGCTTCGACTACCTCTACGGCCGTTTCTCCGGGGCCTTCGCGGCCTCCGCCCTGGCCTTCCTGTCGATCCCGCTCGGCATCGTGGTCGGCAGCTACATGCCCTGGGTCGATCCCGAGACCCTGGGCCCGCTGACCTGGCAGCCCTTCCTGGTCAGCTACTTCGTCCTGGCCCTGCCCAACATCCTGCTGACCGCCGCCATCTTCTTCAGCCTGGCGACCATCACCCGCTCGCTGATGTGGACCTACGTCGGCGTCGTCGCCTTCCTGGTCATCTGGACCGTCGCCACCATCGCGCTGGACCGCCCCGAGTGGGAAAAGCTGATCGCCGCCTGGGAGCCGCTGGGCTTCGGGGCGGTGAGCCTGGCCACCAAGTACTGGACGGTCGCCGACCGCAACACCCTGACCCCGGCCATCGAAGGCCTGCTGCTGCAGAACCGCGTCTTCTCGCTGGCGCTGTCGGGTCTGTTCCTGGCCCTGCCGATGCTGCTGTTCCGCTTCACCCCGGGCAAGGCCAGCGGCAAGCGCGCCAAGCAGCTGAAGATCGCCGCCGCCGCCGCCGCTTCCGAGCCGCCGCCGGCCCCGCTGGCCCGGCTGCCCAGGCCGACCTTCGGCGCGGGCGCCGCCTGGGCCCAGCTGATGACCCGCACCCGGCTCGACATGGGCCAGGTGTTCGGCAGCCCGGCCTTCGCCGTCCTGCTGGCCATCGGCCTGTTCAATGCTGTCGGCGGCCTGTGGTTCACCACCGAGGAGACCGGCTACGGCGGCGTGATCCATCCGCTGACCCGGGTGCTGATCCCGGCCCTGATGGGCAGCTTCGCCATCATTCCGCAGATCATCGCCATCTACTACGCCGGCGAGCTGGTCTGGCGCGAACGCGACAAGAAGACCCATGAGATCATCGACGCCTCGCCGGTGCCGGACTGGGCCTTTGTCGCGCCCAAGACCCTGGCCATCGCCCTGGTGCTGATCGCGACCCTGCTGGTCAGCGTCGTGGCCGCCATCGCCATCCAGACCTTCAAGGGCTACACCAACTACGAGATCGGCAAATGGATCGTCTGGTACGTCCTGCCCCAGGCCGTCTCCTCGATCCTGATGGCCGCCCTGGCCGTCTTCATCCAGGCGCTCAGCCCGCACAAGTTCGTCGGCTGGGGCCTGATGGCGCTGTTCATCATCGCCCGCGCCACGCTCGGCAACATCGGCTTCGACCACATCCTCTACAACTACGGGGCCAACCCCGGCACGCCGCTGTCGGACATCAACGGCCTCGGCAAATTCTGGATCGCCGCCTGGACGGCGCGCACCTACTGGTCGCTGGTCGCCCTGCTGCTGCTCATCCTCACCTGGGGCCTGTGGCGGCGCGGGACCGAGACCCGCCTGTGGCCGCGCATCGCCCGGCTGCCGCATCGGCTGATGAGCGGCGCAGGGGTGCTGTTCGTCGCCGTCCTGCTCGGCGCCGGCGCCATCGGCGGCTGGATCTACGTCAACACCAATGTCTGGAACGAACACCGCACCAACGACGCCAACGAGGCGTGGACGGCGGACTATGAGAAGACGCTGATCAACCAGCGCCACTTCGACAGGGTCCCCCAGCCGAAGATCCAGTCGATGAAGCTGGATGTCGACCTGAGGCCCCACCAGCCCAGCCTGAAGGTCACCGGCACCTACGTCATCAAGAACATGACGTCCGAGGACCTCAAGGAAGTCCACGTCCGCTTCGACCGCGATCTCAAGGTCCAGGGCCTCAGCATCGAGGGCGCCCGGCCGAAGGAAACCCTGGCGAAGTTCAACTACCGCATCTTCGCCCTCGACAAGCCGATGAAGCCCGGTGAGGAGCGGACCATGAGCTTCATCACCGAACGCTCGCAGAAGGGCTTCAAGAACAGCGGCAACGAGACCCGCGTCGTCGACAACGGCACCTTCGTCAACTCCATGGAGTTCGCCCCGGCGCTGGGCATCTGGCCGGGCGACGGGCTGCAGGACCGGGCCAAGCGTCGCAAGTACGGGCTCAACCCCGACATGCCGGTGGCCAAGCTGGGCGACGTCCCCTCACGCCAGTTCAACTACCTGCGCCACGACGCCGACTTCATGAGTTCGGACATCACCGTCACCACCGAGGCCGACCAGACGCCGATCGCGCCCGGCCGCCGGATCAGCGACCGGATCATCGGCACCCCGACCGGCAAGCGCCGCCAGGCTCACTTCGTGACCAGCGCCCCGGTCATGCCCTTCTTCTCGATCCAGTCGGCGCGCTACGCCATCAAGCGCCAGACCTACAAGGGCATCGAGCTGGAGATCTATTACCAGCCCGAGCACGCCTACAACATCGACCGCATGTTCACGGCGATGAAGACCTCGCTCGACTACTACCAGGCCAACTTCAGCCCCTACCAGTTCGACCACCTGCGCTTCATCGAGTTCCCGGCCTACGGCAACTTCGCCCAGGCCTTCGCCGGCACCATGCCCTGGTCGGAGAACCTGTTCTTCATCGCCGACTACAGCGACCCCGAGAAGGTCGACATGGTCACCTATGTCGGGGCTCACGAGATCGGCCACCAGTGGTGGGCCCACCAGGTCGTCGCCTCCGACCAGGAGGGCATGACCATGACCTCCGAAACCCTGGCCCAGTACAGCGCCCTGCGGGTGATGAAGAAGCTCTATGGTGAGGACCAGATCCGCAAGTTCCTCAAGTATGAGCTCAACAGCTACCTGCGGGACCGCGGCGGCCAGGCGCTGGAGGAGAAGCCTCTGGAGCGGGTCGAGGGCAGCCAGGGCTACATCCACTACCGCAAGGGATCGCTGGTCATGTACCGGCTGGCCGAGGAGATCGGCGAGGACAACGTCAACGCCGCGCTTGCCCAGTTCCTGAAGGACCACGCCTTCAAGGGCGCGCCCTATCCGATCTCGACCGACCTGGTGAAGCTGTTCCGCGAACGCGCCCCCGCCGACAAGCAGGCCCTGATCACCGACCTGTTCGAGAAGATCACCCTCTATGATGTGAAGGTGACCGACGCGACGGTGAAGGCCCGCAAGGACGGCCGGTTCGATGTCACGCTGACGGTGGATGCGAAGAAGCTCTACGCCGACGGCAAGGGCAAGGAGACGGCCGCGCCGATGAACGAGATGCTCGACATCGGGGTGTTCACCCAACAGCCGGGCAAGAAGGGCTTCGGCAAGGCCAGCATCCTGGTCCTCGAACGCAAGCCCATCCGCGGCGGCAAACAGACCCTGACCTATACGGTCGCCAAGAAACCGGTCTGGGTCGGCGCCGATCCCTACAACATCCTCATCGACCGCAACTCCGACGACAACCTGTTCAAGATCGGCTCGTAGGGGCGGATCGCTGCACCTCCCTCCCCGAATTGGGGAGGGCAGGCCGAAGGCCGGGTGGGGAAGTGGGTCACCGCCCCTGCCGGTTTCTCGCTGATGAATTTGTAGGCCCTGGAGCCTGTGGCCGACTTCCCCACCCGACGCGCAACGCGCGTCTGCCCTCCCCAATTCGGGGAGGGACGCGCCCTACCGCCCCCCAAACAGCGCCGTGCCCACGCGCACGCTGGTCGCGCCGAACCGTACCGCCGTTTCAAAATCCCCGCTCATCCCCATCGACAGCTTCCCGACCCCGTTCCGCTCGGCGATCTTCCGCAGAAGCGCGAAATGCAGCCCCGCCGGTTCGCGCTCCGGCGGAATGCACATCAGCCCCTCGATGCTCAGGCCCAGATCCCGGCACCGGGCGATGAAGGCGTCCGCCGCCGCCGGCGCCACGCCCGCCTTCTGGGGCTCCTCCCCGGTATTGACCTGCACATAGAGCCGCGGCGTCCGCCCCGACTTGGCCATCGCCTCGGCCAGCGCCCCGGCGATCTTCTCCCGGTCCACGGTCTCGATGACGTCGAACAGCGCCACCGCCTCGGCCGCCTTGTTGCTCTGCAGCGGCCCGATCAGCCGCAGCTCCAGCCCCTCGCGCCGGTTCTCCCCTGCCCAGCGGCCGGCCGCCTCCTGCACCCGGTTTTCGCCGAACACCCGCTGGCCGGCATCCAGTATGGCGGCGATCTTCTCTTGCGGCTGCAGCTTGGAGACGGCCACAAGGGTGACGTCCGACGCCGCCCGCCCCGCCTCTGTCGCCGCCCGGGCGATACGGTCCAGGATCGCGGCGCGGCGGTCGGCAATGGAGGGATCGGTTGGCACAGGGCGAACTCGCAAGACTACTGGAGGCCGCCAAGCGCCTACGCCCGGCCCGCGTCCCTGCCAAGCCCCTGCCCCGCCTGCTGTTCCTCACCGACCCGGATCGCACCCCCGATCCCGAAGCCATCCTCGAAACCCTGCCGCCTGAGGTCGGCGTCATCTACCGCCCGTTCGGCGCCGCCAACGCCGTCGAACAAGGCCGCCGCCTGACCGCCATCGCCCGCCGCCGCGGCCTGATCCTGCTGGCCGGCGCCGACCCCGACCTCGCCCAGGCCATCGGCGCCCAGGGCGTCCATCTGCCTGAACGCCTGGCCCATCAGCTGCCGGCCCTGCGCGCCGCCCGCCCGGCCTGGATCCTCACCGCCGCCGCCCACAGCCTCTCCGCCGTCGCCGTCCCCGCCGACGCCCTGCTGGTCTCCCCGGTCTTCCCCTCCAGCAGCCCCTCGGCCGGCCAACCCCTCGGCGTCGAAGCCTTCACCGCCCTCGTCGCCGCCGCCTCTGCCCCGGTCTACGCCCTCGGCGGCGTCACCACGCAGACCGCCCTCCTGCTGGCAGACAGCGGCGCCGCCGGCCTCGCCGGTATCGACGCCTTTTTGCCCGGGTAGAATTCCAGAGCACCCAAAACGGTCCCGGCGCCGGGAGGCCCCTCCGGGGCCCCACCGGGCCCCCAACCGCCCCACTTCCCGCCCCACCGGTTCGCCACCGGTTCACCACCGAAAGCCCGCCAGACACCCCCGTGCGGGCCACCATAACTATTTGAACATGTTATATTTTTGCGGATATGCCGCCGCCGCGCCTGTATAATCGGCAGGCCGCTTCGATAAGCCCTAGCGCCCGAAGGCGTGCAGTCCCGCGCCATGCGCCCGCAGCCAGTTGCGGTGCGGTGCGGGATCGCCGAACAGCTCATAGACCAGGGCCCAGAACCTCGGCCCATGGTTGGCCTCGATCAGGTGGGCGCACTCATGGGCGGCGACATAGTCGGCCACCGCGAACGGAGCCAGGGCCAGGCGCCAGCTGTAGCGGATCGAGGCCGGCTTCGCGATCCGGGCGGGGGTGCAGCTGCCCCAGCGGGCCTTGGCGTCGACGACGCTGACGCTCGGCGTCGAGACCCGAAGCTGGGCGGCATAGCCGGCCGTCATCTGGGTGAATTTGCGTTTGGCCTCGGCCTTGATTAGCCGCATGACCCGGTCGCCGAAGGCGGCGTCGTCCGGCGCCGCGATAATCCCGGCCTCCAGGTCGATCTTCGCCCGGCCGGTCCTGGTCTCCAGCCGGAACGGCCGGCCGAACAGCTCGACGACCATCCCCGGCGCGACGACCCGCGCTTCGGGCAGGTCGGCCAGCTGGGCCTCGATCCAGCCGACCCGCTCGCGGGCGAAAGCGACGGCCTCGCCCAGGCGCTTGGCGGTCGGGGCGGTGGCGATCACCTCGCGCCGGGTGCGGTCCACCCGCAGGGAGATGCGGCGAGCCCGAGGGTTGACGCTCAGCCGCATCACATGGCCGGCCGCCTCGAGGCGGTCGCCGTGGCTGTAGGCGGGCGGCTTGAACAAACTCATCGTCTTCCGACTACCCCGTATCGCGGGTGCGGAAAACGATCATTTTGTTGCGGTCCTGAAACGTCAGGCGGGCCTCAAGTGTCGGGGAAGTCGGGATCCACGCGGCGGATGAACTTCGCCACCCGCGGCTGGATTTCCTCATTGAACCGGCGACCGTTGAACACCCCGTAGTGGCCGACGCCCGGCTGGACGTAGAGCTCCTTCATGTCCTCGGGGATGTTCGGCGTCAGGCCGTGCGCCGCCTGGGTCTGGCCGACGCCGGAGATGTCGTCCAGCTCGCCCTCGACCGTCATCAGGGCGATGTCGGTGATGGCGGTCAGATCGACCTTCTTGCCGCGATGGGTCAGTTCGCCCTTGGGCAGCAGGTACTTCTGGAAGACGATCTCGACCGTCTGCAGGTAGAATTCCTCGGTCAGGTCGAGCACCGACAGGTACTCGTCGTAGAACACCCGGTGCTTGTCAGCGCCGTCGTCGTCGCCGATCACCAGGTGGTCGAAGTAGCGCTTGTGGGCGTCCTGGTGCTTTTCCAGGTTCATCGACATGAACGAGGCCAGCTGCACGAAGCCCGGATAGACGCGCCTAAGGGCCCCCGGATGGGGCGGCGGCACGGTGTAGATCATGTTCGACTGGAACCAGGCGAAGGGCCGCTGCTCGGCCAGCTGGTTGGTCACCGTCGGCGACAGGCGCGCGTCGATGGGCGAGCCCATGAAGGTCATGCTGCGAGGCCGGTTGGGATCCTTGTCGGCGGCCATCAGGGCGGCGGCCGCGAGAACCGGCGGGCCGGGCTGGCAGACGGCGATGACGTGGGCCCGCGCCCCCATCACGCCGAGCATCTCGCGGACGTGGTCGATATAGTCGTGGAAGTCGAAGCGCCCCTCCATCATCGGCACGTCGCGGGCGTTGACCCAGTCGGTGACGAAGACGGCATGGTGCGGGATCAGCGCCTCGACCGTGCCGCGCAGCAAGGTGGCGTAGTGGCCCGACAGCGGCGCGACCAGCAGGACGGCGGGGTCCAGCTGCATCTTGCCGGCCCGGCGCATGTCGCCCATGTCGCGGTCGAACTGGATCAGGCGGCACCAGGGGCTTTCCCAGACCACGGTCTCGCGCACCTTGACGGTGTGGCCGTTGACCTCGGTGGTCTTGATGCCCCACTCGGGCTTGCCGTAGCGCCGGGTGACGTTGGCGTAGAGGTCGGCGGCCGCATACAGGTTGCGCCCCAGCGCCGAATCCCGGGCCGGGTTCAGCGGAGAGGACCAGAAGTCCCGGGCCGCCCGCGCCGCGAAGCGCATCGGCGTGGAGGCGTAGTAGGTGGCTTCCTGCAGGGTGTAGAGCATATGTCCGACCTTTGTTGCGGCGCAGCATAACACGCGATCACTTAACGAAGTCCAGCGGCAAATGGCTCCCCGCGGTTGCCCATTTGGCCGACCAGTGGTCTATGCTGCCCCGATCGGAAAGGGAGCTACAAGGGCGTTGCGGGACAGTCGTGCCATGGCGGGGAGTGACCCCTATGCGGTGCTGATCCTGGCGATCGCCGAACGCGGCGACCGCGCCGCCTTCCGGCAGCTGTTCGACCACTACGCCCCCCGGGTGAAGGGCTATCTGGCCCGGCTCGGCCTCGACCAGGCCCGGGCTGAAGAGCTGGCCCAGGAAGTCCTGGTCACCGTCTGGCGCAAGGCGGCCAGCTTCGACGCCAGGCGGGCGTCGGTTTCGACCTGGATCTTCCGCATCGCCCGTAACCGCCGAATCGACATCTACCGCCGCGACCGCACCGCCGAATTGGACGCCGACGAGCCGGCCCTGCAGCCGCCGCCGATGGCCGGGCCGCACGAGGAGCTGGACGCCGGACAGCAACAACGCCGCATCGCCGCCGCCCTGAAGACTCTTCCCGAAGAACAACGCGACCTGGTTCGCCGCGCCTTCTACGACGACTTGAGTCACAGCGAGATCGCCGAGGCGACCGGACTGGCCCTGGGGACGGTAAAGTCGAGGCTAAGACTGGCCTTCGGCAAGCTGCGGGCCGTGCTGGAGGAACCGGCATGACCTGTCACACTCGCCGTTTCCTTGACGCGGTTCTTCGCCGGTCCATATCGCCTCTCGTGACTGGACATCCGAGGTTCCTGCCGTGACCGCCGCCGCGACCATTGACGCCAACATCGACGTCTTCGCCGACCGCCTGGCCCAGGCGCCCGACGCCGGCCTGAAGCTGCTGGCCTCGGCCGCCGCCGCCGTGCGTGACGACCGGCCCGCCCCCAACGAGGACGTCGCTGGCCTGTTCCTCGACGACGAGGCGCCCATGGCCTTCAGCGCCGGCGGCGCCGACGCCGCCCTGGCCCGTATCGACGCCCTCTGCGATCTCGACACCCGCCGGCCCGCCCCCTCCAGCGACAACCGCGCCGCCGCCGGCGCCGCCAGGACCCTCAACGAACTGGCGGGCCTGCCCGACCCGGTCCGCGAGGCCGCCTTCGAGGCCATCATGGGCGGCAGGAACTTCGGATTCTCCGGTTTCGGCATCCGGCGCCTGTCGATCCCGATGGACGGACCCGGCAAGGTCGATTTGCTGCGCATCGAGCCCGGCGCCGGCGTCGCCAACCACGACCACGACGGCGAGGAATTCACCCTGGTCCTGACCGGCGCCTTCAACGACGGCCACCAGACCTACGGCCCCGGCGACATCAACGTCGGCCTTCCCGGCTTCAAGCACGAGCCCAAGGCCCTGCCCGGCGACGTCTGCTACGCCCTGGCCGTCTCCTACGGCTCGGCCCGCTTCGACGGCTCCATCGGCCTGCTGCAAAAGCTCACAGGTTTCGGCAACTAGGACCCCCTGACGCACCCAAAGTGCGTGCAAGGTAAATCGCCTCTTAACCCTCCACGCGCACAACGGACCCCTATTGGGTTCGAAGGGCTTTTCGGTATGGCGAAGGCGGCGCGGCGGTCGGGCGCGGAACTGCTTGTGGAAGCGGCGGTCATCGCCTGGGGCCTGCCGGGCACGGCGCGCTTCCGGGGCGGGGTAACGGCCGCGGCCGGCGCCGCCCTGGCCGTGGCCCTGGCCACCTACAATCCAGCCGATCCCAGCTTCAACGCCGCCTCGGGCGGGGCCGCCACCAATGCGCTCGGCGGGGCCGGCGCCCTGATCGCCGACCTGGCCATGCAGTCGCTCGGCCTCGGCGCCTGGCTCAGCGCCATCCTGATGACCGCTTTCGGCATGACCCGCGTCCTCGACGCCGAGCCGGACCGGGGTCGCAAGGCCCTGCGCATCAAATCCGCCGTCGGCGCCCTGGGCGTGTTGCTGCTTTCCGCCGCCGTCGCCGCTCCGCCGCCGCCGGCCGCCTGGCCGCTGGCGCTGGGCCTGGGCGGGCTCTGGGGCCAGGGCCTGTTCGGCCTGGTCCGCGACCTGTTCGGCTTCGTGCATCTGCCGGGCGCCGCCCTGTTCGCGGGCCTGCTGCTGGCCGCCGGCGGCATCACCGCCACCGTCTGGTCGCTGGGCCTGCAGAAACTGGCGGCCGGCTTCGATCCCGAAACCTTAGCCCGCCTTTTCCACCGCGAGCCGAAAGCGGCGGCCCCGCCCGCGCCGGCCCCAACCCGCAAGCCCGCCAAGCCTCGCGCCGCCCGCGCACCGCTGCCGCCGATCGAGGAGGACGAGACCCCGATCGCCGCCCCGGCCGCCGAGCCGGTGCTCAACATCCGCCAGCCCAAGGTTCCGGCCCGCGCCTCCAGCCGCGAGACCCGCGAGCGCCAGCCGGCCTTCGAGTTCGAGGAGCGCGAGGACGGCTTCCAGCTGCCCGAGCTCTCCATGCTCGCCCAACCCAAGCCGCGCGCCAACACCTTCGACGAGGCGGCCCTGCGCCAGAACGCCCGGCTGCTGGAAAGCGTGTTGGCCGAGTTCGGCGTCCGCGGCCAGATCGACCAGATCCGCCCCGGCCCGGTCGTCACCCTCTATGAACTGACCCCCGCCCCCGGGGTGAAGAGCGCCCGCGTCGTCGCCTTGAGCGACGACATCGCCCGCTCGATGAGCGTCGCCGCCTGCCGCGTCAGCGTCGTGTCCGGCCGCAACGCCATCGGCATCGAACTGCCCAACGCCAAGCGCGAGACCGTCTATCTGCGGGACCTCCTGTCCAGCCCCGACTACGAAAAGCAGGGCGCCATCCTGCCGATGGCGCTGGGCGAGGGCATCGGCGGCGAGCCCTACATCGCCGACCTCGCCAAGATGCCCCACCTGCTGATCGCCGGCACCACCGGTTCGGGCAAGTCGGTGGGCGTCAACGCCATGATCCTGTCGATCCTCTACAAGCTGCCGCCGGATCAGTGCCGCTTCATCATGATCGACCCCAAGATGCTGGAACTCAGCGTCTATGACGGCATCCCGCACCTGCTGGCCCCGGTCGTCACCGATCCCAAGAAGGCCATCGTCGCCCTCAAATGGACGGTCCGCGAGATGGAGGACCGCTATCGCCGCATGTCCAAGATCGGCGTGCGCAACATCGGCGGCTATAACGAGCGGGCCAAGGAAGCCCTGGAAAAGGGCGAGCACTTCGAGCGCACCGTCCAGACCGGCTTCGACGACGCCGGCCGCGCCATCTACGAGTCCGAGAAGATCCGCCCCGAGCACATGCCCTATCTGGTCGTCGTCATCGACGAGGTCGCCGACCTGATGATGGTGGCCGGCAAGGACATCGAAGGCGCCGTCCAGCGCCTGGCCCAGATGGCCCGCGCCGCCGGCATCCACCTGATCATGGCGACGCAACGCCCGTCGGTGGACGTCATCACCGGCACCATCAAGGCCAACTTCCCGACCCGGATCAGCTTCCAGGTGACCAGCAAGATCGACGCCCGCACCATCCTTGGCGAACAGGGCGCCGAGCAGCTGCTGGGCATGGGCGACATGCTCTACATGGCCGGCGGCGGCCGCACGACGCGTCTGCACGGGCCCTTCGTCTCCGACGGCGAGGTCGAGGCCGTGGCCAAGTTCCTGCGCGACCAGGGCATGCCCAACTACCTCGAGGAAGTCACCGCCGGCAGCGAGGACGACGAGGAAGGCGGAGACGGCGCCGTGGCCGCCGACGGCTCCGGCGGCGACCTCTACGACCACGCCGTGGCCGTGGTCACCCGCGACCGCAAGGCCTCGACCAGCTACATCCAGCGCCGCCTGCAGATCGGCTACAACCGCGCGGCTTCCCTGATGGAGCGGATGGAGCGCGAAGGCATCGTCGGCGCCGCCAACCACGCCGGCAAGCGCGAGATCCTCGTCGGGCCGCCGCCGTAACGGCCGTCATTTCGCCTTCCGAACGCGCGATGTTGCAACCCGAAGGACGACCAACGACTTTAGGGCCGACATGACCCAACACCTGAACCGCCGCGACACCCTCGCCGGCCTGATCGCCCTTTCCGCCACCGGCCTCGCCGGGGCTGCCTTCGCCGCGCCCCTGTCGGCCGACGACAAGGCGCTGGTCGACAAGGCCACCGCCTATCTGCAGGGCCTCGGCTCCGCCAAGGGCCGCTTCATCCAGACCGATCCACGCGGGACCCAGACGCAGGGCTCCTTCTACCTGCAGCGCCCCGGCAAGGCCCGCTTCGCCTACGACGCCCCGGCCAGCAAGCTGCTGGTCAGCGACGGCCGCTTCGTCTCCGAGGCCGACACCCGGCTGAAGACGGTCAACCGCTATCCGCTCGGCCAGACACCGCTGGCCCTGTTCCTGGCCCAGGACGTGCGGCTCGACAAAGGCGTGGTGATCACCAAGGTCAGCCGGCTCGACGGCGGCTTCTCCCTGACCATGGCCGACGGCCGCAAGCAGACCCGCGGAACCCTGACCATGAACTTCAGCGACAGTCCGATCGGGCTGATCGGCTGGGTGGTCAGCACCGTACAGGGCGCGACCCGGGTGCGGCTGACCACCCTGGAGCGGGTCGGCGGCCTCGACGCCAAGCTGTTCGCCACGCCCTTCCCGCCGGCGAAGAAGACCGGGCGGCCCTGAGGCCTCGGACTGTGCCCTTCTCGACACAGCCAAGGTTTCACAGAAATGTCGTTGACGTTTCCGGACTGAAGTTGTTCTAATGCAACACATGGCGGTTGGCGCGTCCGACCTCGCGCCGCCGCGGACCGTGCCGGAAACCTATCCCCTCCCGGCGGCGGCATGAGAGACAACTTTTCCGCCCGATGCCGCATGGCATCGGGCGTTTTTCTTTGAGGGATCAGAAGGTGAGCGGCGGCAAACCCGCGCGTTCACGGGCCAGGTGGATGTAGGCGACGTATCGCTCGGCGTTCTGTGTGGTCGGATAGCCGTTCGGCAGCTTGCCGCGCAGAGACCCGATCCGGGCGCCCCAGTGCTCCGGCCAGGTCTGGCTCCCGAGCTTCATCGGCGGACGCCCGGCGCGTTCGGCGGCGACCGCCTCATCAACGCCGGCGACCCAGATGGCGAACTGCCGATCCGTATCCCGGATGGAGCCGTGCTCGTCCTCCAGCCGCGCGACGGTGTGGCAGCCGCCCAGCCCGGCCAGGCAAAAAGCCAAAATCAGACCCTTCGCGCCTTTGATCATCGCCGTCTCCCGCGGACGAGCATGGCGCCGACGGCGGCTCACCGCTACCTAGTCGTTCCATGCGCCTTCGACTCGCCACCTGGAACATCAACTCCGTCCGTCCGCGCGGCGACCTGATCGGCCGCATGGTCGAGGAGATCGCTCCCGACGTCATCGCCCTGCAGGAGATCAAGTGCCAGGAGCACGAGTTCCCGCGCGAGATGTTCGAGGCGCTCGGCTACCGTCACTTCCGCATCCATGGCCAGAAGGGCTGGCACGGGGTGGCCATTGTCTCGCGCCTGCCGCTGGAGGACTCCCCGCCGCTCGACGTCTGCAAGAACGGCCACGCCCGCTGTGTCGGGACGATGGTCGGCGGCGTCGAGATCCAGAACTTCTACATCCCGGCCGGCGGCGACATCCCCGACCGTGAGCTGAACCCCAAATTCGACCACAAGCTCGACTTCTTCGAGAAGCTGACCGCCGAGTTCGGCAAGCGCGACCCGCGCAATCCCCTGATCGTCACCGGCGACCTCAACGTCGCCCACGGCGAGAACGACGTCTGGAACCACAAATACATGTCCAAGGTGGTCAGCCACACGCCGGTCGAGGTGGGGGCCATGGAGGGCCTGATCGCCTCGGGCCGGTTCATCGACCTGCCGCGCGAGGTGGTGCCGCCGTCGGAGAAGCTGGCCAGCTGGTGGAGCTACCGCGCCGCCGACTTCCGCGCCTCCAACCGTGGGCTGCGCCTCGACCACATCCTGATCAGCCCGGGCCTGCGCGACGCCGCCTTCCACACCGGCAAGGCGATCAGCAAGGTTCATGAAGATGTGCGCGGCTGGGACAAGCCGAGCGACCACGCGCCGGTGACGGCTGATTTCATGATCTGACAGTTGCTCCCCCTCCGGGGGAGCTGGCAGCCGCGAAGCGGCTGACTGAGGGGGTCACCGCTCAGGTCAGCGGGTAAACCTCTTGAAGCTGAACCGCCGGTGGGGACCCCCTCCACCATCGCCTGCGGCGACGGTCCCCCTCCCCCGATGGGGGAGGACCTCTACGGCTGCAACCGATACCCGCCGGCCTCGGTGATCAGCAACCGCGCCTGGCCGGGATCCGGCTCGATCTTCTGCCTCAACCGATACACGTGGGTCTCCAGCGTGTGGGTCGTCACCCCGGCGTTGTAGCCCCAGACCTCGGTCAGCAGCTCCTCCCGCGCGATGGCCTTGGAGCCGGCGCGATAGAGGTACTTGAGGATGTTGGTCTCTTTTTCCGTCAGCCGGACCTTCTTGCCCTTGTCATCAACCAGCAGCTTGGCGGCCGGGCGGAACTCATAGGGGCCGATGCGGAACACCGCGTCTTCCGACGCCTCATGGCTGCGCAGCTGGGCGCGGATGTGGGCCAGCAGGACGGCAAACCGGAAGGGCTTGGTCAGATAGCCGTTGGCCCCCGATTCGAGGCCGAGGATGGTGTCGGCGTCGGTCGAGGCGGCCGTCAGCATGACGATCGGCGCCGTCACCCCCGCCTTGCGCATCAGCCGGCAGGCCTCGCGGCCGTCCATGTCGGGCAGGTCGACGTCGAGCAGGATCATGTCCGGCCGGGTTTCCCGGGCCATGACCTGGCCTTCGGTGGCGGTGGCCGCCTCGAGGGTGGTGAACTCCTCGTGCAGCCGCAGCTGTTCAGCCAGCGCGCCGCGCAGGTCGTCGTCGTCGTCGATGATCAGGAGGGTCTTGCGTTGCGCCATGAACAGAACCATGCACCGTTTCGCCCCTTGAGGCCAAGCGGGCAACGCCAAGCCGTGGAGCCATGAATTGAACTTCACCGCCCATGCCGACGGTCGCTTCGAGATAGGGAGCCGAACCGTTCCCTGCATCCTCGGCAAGGGGGGCGTTAAGCCCGCCGCCGACAAACGCGAGGGTGACGGCGCCTCGCCCATCGGAACCTGGCCGATCCGCCGCCTGCTGTACCGGCCCGACAAGAGCCCGCCGCCGAAGACGGGGTTGCCGGTGCATCCGATCCAGCCCGACGAAGGCTGGTGCGACGCGTCCGACGATCCGAACTACAATCGCCCGGTCAAGCTGCCCTACGCCGCCAGCCACGAGCGGTTGTGGCGGGGCGACGACGTCTACGATCTGGTGCTTGTTCTGGGGCACAATGATGACCCGGTGGTCCCGGGCATGGGCTCGGCCATCTTCCTGCACCTGACGCGGCCCGAGCGGACCCCGACCGAGGGCTGCGTGGCCCTCGACCGGCCGGACCTGCTCGAGTTGCTGGCGCAGGCCCGGCCGGGCGATACGGTGACGATCTCTACTTGAGACCTTCCTGGATGCCCTTGGCCTTGGTCAGGTGCTCCTGAACGACGGGCGCGGTGGAGGCGGCGGCGGCCTGCAGGGCCGGGACCGTGCCGTCGGCCGCGTAGCGGGTCATCAGGTCGAGCGCCGCCTGGTGGCCGTCCACCTGGGCGTCCATGTAGGCCTTGTCGAAGTCGGCGTCGGAGGCCTTGGCCAGATCGTCCAGCTTGCCCTGCAGGTCGGCCGGCAACATGGTCGGGAGAACCAGCGGCTGACCGGAATCGGCGATGGCCTTCTTGAGGCCCGCCGTCGTCTGGGTGTGCATGTCGATCATCATCTGGGCGAAGGCCTTGATGTCGGCGTTCCTGGTCCGGGTCAGGGCGAGCTTGCTGCTCTCGATCTCGAACATGTCGCTCGCCGCCGCCTTGGCGACGAAATCAGGCGCGCCGGCTTCGTTGGCCGGGGTCGGGACGGTGGCGGCCGGGTTGGCGTCCGGCGTGGCGGGGCTGGTCTCTTCCGGCGGCTTGCCGCAGGCGGCGAGGGCCAGGGCGGCGCAGGCGGCGCCGGCGATGAGAAGCTTGCGGTACATGGGGTCTCTCCTGCACTGAACACGGCCGCTCGATGCGCGCGGCTCTTGCTGATCAGCTAAACCTCACGGGGGTGTGATGCGTTCCAATGTCGAGCCGCCGACCGACGGGCCCCTCAAAGGTCTTGTCGTCATCGAGATGGGCACGCTGATCGCCGGCCCGTTCTGCGGCCAGATCCTTGGCGACTTCGGGGCGACGGTGATCAAGCTGGAGGACCCCGGCAAGGGCGATCCCATGCGCCAGTGGGGCCGCAGCCTGCCGATGGGCCACAGCCCCTGGTGGCCGGTGATCGGCCGCAACAAGCGCTCAGTGACCCTGAACCTGCGCGATCCCGACGGTCAGGCCATCGCCCGCAAGCTGATCGCCGGGGCCGATGTGCTGATCGAGAACTTCCGGCCGGGCGCGATGGAAAAATGGGGCCTGGGCTACGAGGCGCTGAGCGCGGTCAATCCGAAGCTGGTCATGGCCCGCGTCTCCGGCTTCGGCCAGACCGGCCCCTATGCCCAGCGGGCCGGCTACGCCCTGATCGGCGAGGCCATGGGCGGCCTGCGCTACATCACCGGCGAGCCCGACCGCGCCCCGGCCCGGGCCGGCATCTCGGTCGGCGACAGCCTGGCCGGGCTGCATGCGGCGCTGGGAACGATGATGGCGCTGCACGCGCGGGAGCGCACCGGCAAGGGCCAGATCGTCGATGCCGCCATCTATGAGAGCGTGCTGTCGGTGATGGAGAACCTGATCACCGAATACGGCCTGACCGGCTATGTGCGCGAACGCTCCGGCTCGGTGCTGCCGGGCATTGCGCCGTCCAACGCCTATCCGACCGCCGATGGGGCGCTGGTGGTCATCGGGGCCAACCAGGACACCCTTTTCGCCCGCCTCTGCACCGCCATGGGCCGGCCCGAGCTGGCGGCCGATCCGCGCTACGCCGGCCATGCGGCCCGCGGCGAGAACCAGGCGGAGCTGGACGCCCTGATCGGCGCCTGGACGGCGACCTTGCCGGCGAGCGACCTGCTGGCCCTGATGGAGGCCAGCGGCGTCGCCGCCGGCCGCGTCTACCGCGCCCCCGACATGCTGGAAGATCCGCAGTTCGCGGCCCGCGAGGCCATTGTCGAGACGCCTCACCCGGTGTTCGGCAGCGTAAAGATGCAGAACGCCTTCCCCAAGCTCAGCGACACCCCGGGCGGGGTCCGCTGGCCGGGGCCGGGGCTGGGGGAGCATACGGACGCGGTGCTGGGCGAACGGGCCGGGGTTTCAGCGGAGGATCTGGTGAAGCTGCGCGAGCGCGGGGTGATCTGACTCCATCCTTCCCCGTTCACGGGGAAGGGGGACCGCCGGCGAAGCCGGTGGTGGAAGGGGCGAGGGCCGTGCGCCGGCCTCGCCGATTGGATCTGAGACATTTCTGAACGAGGGTGGGCGGCCCTCGCCCCCACCACCGCTTCGCGGTCCCCCTCCCCCGCAAACGGGGGAGGATTGGGAAGATCAACGCGCCACGGCCTCGGCCACGGCCCGGACGATCTGGTGGATGTTGTAGGGCTTGCGCACGATCGGCGCATCGAACCCGCCGGGGGCGCCGCGTTCGCCGTAGCCGGTGGCGAACACGAACGGGATGCCCCGCGCCGCCAGGCGCTCGGCCACCGGCGTGACCAGCCGGCCGCCGAGATTGACGTCCAGCACCGCCGCGTCGAGCTCCGCCTCGGCCAGGGCCATGGCCTCGTCGACGTCGCCGGCCGTGCCGACGATGACGGCGCCGGCCTCGACCAGCCCGGCCTCCAGCTCCAGAGCCAGCAGGGTGGCGTCCTCGACGATCAGCAGCCGTAAGCCCTCGACCCCGCCGCGCCCGGCCGCCTGACCGGTCGAGACGCCGCTCGGGGCCGGCGGCTCCTGCGACGCCTTGGCGTCGGCCAGGGCGGCGCGGGCGGCGGTCAGGTGAACCTTCACGCCGCTCTTTTCGTAAGTGACCTTGCCGACGCCGCCGAGCTCGCGGCCGGTGACCCGGTCGAGCAGCACCGCGCCGAAGCCCGTGCGGGTCGGCTGCACGACCGGCGGGCCGCCCGTCTCCTGCCAGTCCAGCGCGAAGCCGCCGTCGGGCCGCTTCCTCCAGTCGAGCAGCACGCGGCCGCCCTCCACCGACAAGGCGCCGTACTTGATGGCGTTGGTGGCCAGCTCATGTAGGGCCAGCGACAGGGCGTTGGCGGCGCGCGGGGTGAGAAACAGGTCCGGTCCCGACCAGATGGCCTGGCCCTGGCCCAGTCCGCCCAGCTCGGCCTCGACGATGGAGCCGAGGCTGGCCCCGTGCCAACGGGTGGCGGTCAGCAGCTCATGGGCCTGGGCCATGGCCTTCAGCCGGCCCGAGAAGCTCTCGATGAAGCCGTCCACCGATGAGGTCCGGCGCGCCGACTGCGCGGCCAGCGACTGGACGGCGGCCAGCACGTTCTTCACCCGATGGTCCAGTTCGGCCATCAGGGTTTCGCGCTGTTCCTCGTCGCGCTTGCGGTCGGTGATGTCCTGGACAACGCCGATGATCTTGCGCGGCTGGCCCCCGGCGTCGAGGACGACCGCGCCCGCCCCCATCATCCAGCGCACCTCGCCGTTGTCCGGCCGCACGATGCGGTATTCGGACCGGTAGCGGCCCGTCGATTTCAGGGAGCGATCAACCTCGGCCCGCAGCTTTTCGCGGTCCTCGGGATGAACATATCTGAACGACAGGTCGCCATGCTCGCCGCTGGCGGAATCGCGGCTGAGGCCGGTCAGGGCCTTCATCTGGTCGTTGATGACCATGCGATCGGCGCCGACGTCCCATTCGAACTCGCCAAGCCCGCCGGCCTCCAGGGCCAGGTCGCGCCGCTGACGGTCCAGCCGCCGGCCGCGCTCGACCGCCAGCCGGTGGGCGTCGGCCATCAGGTGATCGGTCGCCATTTCGGCCAGGTCCCGCAGGGCCGGGGCGAGATCGTCCTCGCCGGGCGGATGGGCCTGCGGATCGCCGACCGCCAGCAGCCCGACCACCGCCCCGTCGGGCGTGACCAGCGGGGCGCAGGCGTAGAAGGCGACATCGACCTGGGTCAGGGTGTGGCGAATATCGTCGAACCGGCTGTCGGTCCGCACATCGCCGCTGATCAGCACCTGGGCCCGACGAATCATCACGTCGGCCAGCGAGCCGGACCGCGGATACTCCCGTCGCTCCAGCCCGAGGATCGCCTTGTGCCAGAGCCGGTCCCTGTCGACGAGGACGATGGCGGCGCGCGGAGCCCCGAACAGGGCGGCGGCCAGGCGAACCACCCGGTCAAAGTGGGGATCGCTATCGCTGTCGAGCGCGCCGAGGCCGCGGAGCACCGCCAGCCGGTCCTCCTCGGTCATTTCGACGTCAGGTGCGACAATTTTACTCATAACGGCACCTTAGACCGAGTTCGCCGGTTAAGCGACTGGTGGCGGTTAGCCTTCCGGCGCCCTATCTTGGAACCTGCGCCTGTCCTCGACGTTGTCGGGCCGTCACGCATGACGACCCAACGCCCGGGGTGCGGGCCTCTAGCGGAGATTATTCCATGACCAACGTGCCCACCGGCGCCGAGACCGAAGCCGTCAAGGCGAAGACCTCGCTGAAGAACGCGGCCAACCATGCCGAGAAGAGCTTCGCGGAAGCCGCCGAAGCCGCCAAGACCTCGATCACCGAAGCCGCCGCGCGCGCCGAGGTGGCGATCAAGGAAGGCCTCGAAACCTTCCGCGCCCAGAGCCGGACCTACGCCGACACGGCCGGCCACCAGCTCGACGTGGCCCAGCGCTACGTCACCGAGCGGGTGAAGGAAAAGCCCCAGACCGCCCTGCTGGCGGCGGCCGGCGTCGGCCTGCTGCTCGGCCTGCTGCTGGCCGGCCGCGGCGACCGGCGTTGATTGTAGAGCGCACGCTTGCGGCCCTGGCGACGGCGGCGGCGGTTATCGCCGCCGTTTCCGTGGCCATCGTCGCCGCCTTCTTCGCCCTCTTCGCCCTGGTCGAGCCGTTCGTCGGCAAGGCCGGGGGCGGAGCCGTGGTGGCCGGAGCCGCCGCTGTCCTGGCGGCGGTGATCGCCATGGTCGCCGCCCGCAAGATGGAAGGCGACAAGCGCCGCCATCAGCAGGCGCAGGCCGCCAACACGGCGGCAGGCGGTCACGCGGACATCGCCACCGTCATCCTGAGCGTGGTCAAGGACCGGCCCATTCTGTCGGCCGGCGCGGCCATTGCTGTCGGCGTCTATGCCCTGCGCAATCCGGCCCTGATCAGCGCCGTGGTGCGGGGCTTCATGGACGGCCGGTCCAAGCCGTAAGGCCGGGGCAAACCCCGGCGACTTTCAAGCGTTGTGATCTGTGAACGCCGGCGGCTCCCCTCGCCGGCGCAAGAGGAGTTGTGTCTTATGCCTTTCATTCTGCCCGACCTGCCCTATGCCCGCGATGCGCTGGCCCCCACCGTTTCCGGCGAGACCCTCGACTACCACCATGGCAAGCACCACAAGGCCTACGTCGAGACGCTGAACAAGCTGCTCGAGGAGAAGGGCGAGACGCCCGAAAGCCTGGAGGCCGTGGTCACGTCGGCCGGCCCCGGCAAGCTGTTCAACAATGCCGCCCAGGCCTGGAACCACGGTTTCTTCTGGGAAAGCATGAGCCCCTCGCCGGGAACGCCGTCAAGCGCCCTGGCCGAAGCCATCGAGGCGTTCGGCGGCCTTGAGGCGCTCGGCAAGACGTTCGTCGAGACCGGCGTCGGCCAGTTCGGCTCCGGCTGGGCGTGGCTGCTGTGGAAGGACGGCAAGATCGCGGTCGAACCCAGCCACGACGCCGACAATCCGCTGGCAAGCGGCGCCGGCTTCCCGCTGCTGGTCTGCGATGTCTGGGAGCACGCCTACTATCTGGACCATCAGAACGACCGGAAGGGCTTCCTGACCGCCTGGTTCAAAAACCTGGCGAACTGGGACTTCGCCGCCGATCAGCTGGCGGCCGCGCAGGGGTCCGGTGAAGGCTACAAATACCCGCCGCCGAAGTAGAATCGCCTGGTCATGGAACCACGATCATAGAAACCCGTTTTCCAAATCGACGACGCGACGCCTTCGCGTTTTGATTAAAGGGAAGGTTTTCAAGATGCTCAGGTGGGCGCTTATTTTCCTCGTCGTGGCTCTTGTCGCGGCCGTTCTTGGGTTTGGTGGTATCGCCGGGGCCTCGGCCTCGATCGCCAAGATCCTGTTCTTCGTTTTCCTGGTCCTGTTCGTGGTCTCCCTGGTCATGAACATGGTTCGGGGTCGGGCGCCCTAGCGGCAAACGCCAGGACGTAGACCTCCGATGAAGGGCGGCGCCGCAAGGCCCGCCCTTTTTCGTGCGCGCGAAGCTGCTAAGCACCTCCGGTAGGTCCTGGAGATGTCCCGCGTGCTGAAGTCCGTTTCCGCCAGAGTGCTGGCCGCCGCCCTGTTGTTCGCCGTTCCCGCCGGCCTGATCGCCGCGCCCGTCCTCGCCGCCGAACAGCCCACCGCCCCGCCGATCAAGTACCGCGAACGGGTCCTGGCCAACGGCCTGCGGGTGATCAGCTCGGTCGATCGCTCCACCCCCAATGTCACGGTGCAGGTCTGGTACGGCGTCGGCGGCAAGGACGATCCCGAGGGCCGCACCGGCTTCGCTCACCTGTTCGAACACCTGATGTTCAAGGCCACCCGCGACCTGCCCCCGGAAGCCTTCGACCGCATGACCGAGGATGTCGGCGGCTTCAACAACGCCTTCACCGCCGACGACATGACCGCCTACTACGAGCTGGTCCCGGCCCATCACCTTGAGCGCCTGCTGTGGGCCGAGTCCCAGCGCCTGGGCTCGCTGGTCGTCGACGAGGCCAACTTCAAGTCCGAGCGCGACGTGGTGAAGGAGGAGCTGCGCCAGCGGGTGCTCGCCAACCCCTACGGCCGCTTCCAGTCGCTGCTGGTGCCCTCGGCCAGCTATACTACCCACCCCTACCGCCGGCCGGTGATCGGTTCGATCGAGGACCTCGATTCGGCGACTATCGATGACGTGCTGGCCTTCCATGCCACCTACTACCGGCCCGACAACGCCGCCCTGATCGTGGTCGGCAACTTCGACGAGGCCCGGCTCGACGCCTGGGTCGACAAATACTTCGGCGCCATCAGGACGCCCGCGACCCCGCTGCCGCGCGTCACGGTCCAGGAACCGGCCCGCAAGGGCGCCAAAACCGTCACCGGCTACGCCCCCAATGTGCCGCTGCCGGCCATCGCCATCACCTGGCAGGCGCCCAAGGCGGCCGACCCGGACGCCGCCGCCCTGACCGTGCTCGACGCCATCCTGTCGGCCGGCAAGTCCTCGCGGCTCTACAACAGCCTGGTCTACCAGCAGCAGATCGCCCAGGAGGCCTTCTCCACCGCCGAACTCAACGCCCAGCCGGGGCTGTTCTACGTCGGCGCCATCATGAGCAGCGGCAAGACCCTGGACGAGGGCGAGAAGGCCCTGCTGGCAGAGGTCGCCCGCCTGCGCGAGGCCCCACCGACCGCCGCCGAACTGGCCGAGGCCAAGAGCGAGATGATCGCCGGCGCCGTGCGCCAGCGCGAGACCATCGACGGCAAGGGCTTCGTGCTCGGTTCGGCCCTGGTGCTGGAAGGCGATGCGGCCAAGGCCAACAGCGGCATCGACGAGCTGAACGCCGTCACCACCGCCGACGTGCAGCGTGTGGCCCGCAAATACCTCGACCCCAAACGCATGGTCGTCGTCCGCTACATGGACGAAAGCCAGCGGCCCAAGGGCGCCAGGGATGAAGTGGCCAAGCCGGTCACCGTGGTCAGCAAGCCGTTCAAGGGCGAGCGCGTCGCCCTGCGCGAGGCGGCCCAGCGTGAAAAGGCCCCGGCGCTCGGCGAACCGATCGCCCCGGTCCTGCCGACCCCCGTCGAGAAGACCCTGCCTAACGGCCTGCGGGTCATCGTCGCCCGCTCCAGCACCCTGCCGCTGGTCACCGCCGACCTCACCGTGCGGGCCGGGTCGGTGTTCGATCCCGACGGTCAGGCCGGCCTTGCCGCCATGGCAGCCGACCTGATGACCGAAGGGGCCGGCGGCAAGAGCGCCACCCGGATCGCCGCCGAGAGCGAGGCCCTCGGCGCCGAGCTCTCGACCGGGGCCGGCCGCGAGTTCACCTCCGTGACCCTCAGCAGCCTGACCAGCAACCTCGACGCCTCCATCGACCTGATGGCCGACGTCGCCTTGCGCCCGGCCTTCGATCAGGAGGAACTGGACCGCTCGCGCGATCAGGCCATCGACGGCTTCCAGGTCGCGCTGACCGAGCCCGGCTCGGTCGCCGGCTATGTCTCCGCCCCGGCGGTATGGACCGGCACCCCGTTCGCCGACGTCACCACCCCTGCGACCCTGAAGACCCTCAAGCGCGACGACCTCGCCGCCTTCCACGCCCGCTGGTTCCGGCCCGACAACGCCGTGCTGGTGATCACCGGCGACATCAGCCCGGACGCCGGCTTCGCCCTGGCCGAGCGGGCCTTCGGGGCCTGGCAGGCGCCGGCCACGCCGCTGCCGGCCCAGCCGGCCGTCTCGGCGGCGTCGCAGCCGCGCATCGTCATCGTCGACATGCCCGGGGCCGGCCAGGCCAGCGTCATCGTCGCCAAGCGGGCCATCACCCGCGACGATCCCCGCTACTACGCCGGTCTTGTGGCCAACAATGTGCTCGGCGGCGGCTACAGCTCGCGCCTGAACCAGGAGATCCGGCTGAAGCGCGGCCTGGCCTACGGGGCCGGCTCCAGCCTGTCGGTGCGCAAGGGCAGCGGCGGCTTCTCGGCCTCGACCTCGACCAAGAACGAGACGGCCGGCGAGGTGCTGACCCTGCTGCGCGGCGAGATGACCCGCCTGGGCGAAGCGCCGCCGACAGCCGAGGAGATGGCCGCCCGCAAGTCGGTGCTGATCGGCGGTTTCGGCCGCGAGTTGGCCACCACCGGCGGCCTGGCCGACACGCTGGGCTCCCTGGCCGCCTATGGCATCGACCTCAGCGAAGTGTCGCTGTTCACGACCAGGATAGAGGCGGTGACGCCCCAGCAGGTGCAGGACTTCGCCGCCCAGGTGCTCAAGCCCGGCGAGGCCAGCGTCATCGTCGTCGGCGACGGCAAGCTGTTCGGCAAGAGTCTGGCCGAGGCCCTGCCCGGCGCCGAGGTCATTCCGATCGCCGACCTCGACCTCGACAGCCCGACCCTGCGCAAGGCCCAAAAATGATAGGCCGCGTCCTGATCATCGCCGGCTCCGACAGTGGCGGCGGCGCCGGCCTGCAGGCCGACATCAAGGCGGTGACCCTGCTGGGGGCCTATGCGGCCACCGCCGTGACCGCCATCACCGTGCAGAACACGCTCGGCGTCACCGGGGTGCACCCCATCCCCCTCGACATCATCGAGGCCCAGGGCCGCGCCGTGCTCGACGACATCGGGGCCGACGCCATCAAGACCGGCATGCTGGGCGATGCCGGCACGGTCGCCGTCGCCGCCCGGCTGATCGACAGCGCCGGCGCCATTCCCGTCGTCGTCGATCCGGTGATGATCGCCAAGGGCGGGGCCAGCCTGCTCGACCCCCGCGCCATCGAGGCCGTGCGCTCAGAGCTTGTCCCCCGCGCCACCCTGCTGACCCCCAACGCCCCCGAGGCCGAAGCGCTGACCGGCCTGCCGGCGACCAGCACCGACGACCTGCGCCGGGCCGGCCACACCCTCCTGCGCATGGGCGCGAAGGCAGTGCTGATGAAGGGCGGCCATGTGCCCGGCGACCGGCTGATCGATCTTCTGATCACCGCCGATGGCGAAACCGCCTTCGAGGACGCCCGCATCGACACCCAGCACACCCACGGCACCGGCTGCACTCTGGCCAGCGCCTGCGCGGCGGGCCTGGCCCAGGGCCTCGACCTGACCGCCGCTGTCGCCCGCGCCTGGAACTACGTCCATCGCGCCATCGAGGCCGCTCCGGGCCTGGGCATGGGGCACGGACCGCTCGACCACGCCTGGATGCTGCGCGACTAACCCCCACCCTGTCATCCTCCGGCCGCACAGCGGACCGGGGGACCCATGTCGGCTCTGGAAAGACTCCCGGCGGTTTTCACGCGGACAGTTGGGTCCCCCGGTCCGACTTCGTCGGCCGGAGGATGACAGCGGTTGGGCGGCCATCCCGCGACAACTTGCGCGATGACAGATCCCGGGCGGCATGATTCCCTTCCCCAAGTCGGGGAGTTCCACCATGCGTCTCATCATCGCCATGGCCGTGATGGCCGTCGCCCTGCCCACCGTCGCCTCGGCGGAAACCTGGTTGCCGATCGCCAAGGGCGCGGCCCATGTCTCCTACGCCGACCCGGACGCCCTCAGCGGCGATGACACCGAGGTCGGGGTCCGGGAGATGAAGGTCTACGACCCGCCCATCGCCGCCGACGGTCAGACCATCCGCGCCCGCATCGTCAACTACCGGTTCCGCTGCGATTCCACCCGCTTCAAGATCCTCGACGTCGAGAATATCGACGAGACCGGCAAGAGCCTGGGCCTTGCCCCCATCGACGAGGACTGGCGCGAACCGGTGGTCGCCGGCACGGTCGGCGAGAAGCTGGCCGCCTTCGGCTGCGGCCAGATGGCCATGGACCCTGACGGCGCGGTGACCCGCTCGTCGGCTATTCGCGACGGCCGCTGGATGCTCTCGCAATAGAGGCCGAATCGGCGACATTGGCCGGATGCTGAAGACCAGACTCGAAGAGATCGTCCGCGCCGCCCCGACCCTGATGACCGCCCTGCGCCATGCCCGGGACCTCGACCTGCCGGACTGGCTGGTCGTCTCGGGCGCGGTCTACCAACGGGTCTGGAACCACCTGACCGGCCGGGATCCCGACTACGGAGTGCGCGACTACGACCTGGCCTACTGGGACGCCGACACCAGCTACGAAGCCGAGGATGTGTTCATCAAACAGGCCGCCGCCCTCTTCCCGCCGCCGCTCAACGCGCTCGTCGAGGTGCGCAACCAGGCCCGCGTCCACCTGTGGTTCGAGGATCATTTCGGCGAGCCCTACGAGCCTCTGGCCAACAGCGCCGAGGCCCTGTCCCGCTTTGTCGCCCCGGCCTTCGGCGTCGGCGTGCGGCTGGAGAAGGACGACCGCTTGACGATTGAAGCCCCGTTCGGCCTTGAGGACCTGTTCGCCATGACCCTGCGGCCCAACCCGAACCGCCAGCTGGCCAGGGGCTGGGAAAAGACCACCACCTCGGCCCGCAACCGCTGGCCGGAAGTGAAGATCGTTCAGCCCTGACTAGGGCGAGGAGGCGGCCGTTGCGCCAGTGGACCATCGACGCCTTCACCGCCGCACCGTTCAAGGGCAATCCCGCCTGTGTGGTGGAGCCGTTCGAGGCCTGGCCGACGGACGCCTGGATGCAGGCCCTGGCGGCCGAGAACAACCAGGCCGAAACCGCCTGTCTGCTGAAGACCGCCGATCCGGCCCGTTTCGGCCTGCGCTGGTTCACCCCGACGACGGAGGTTCCGCTCTGCGGCCACGCCACCCTCGCCTCGGCCCATTTGCTGCTGACGGAGCTGGGCCTGTCGGTCCCACAGGTCGCCTTCGAGACCCGCTCGGGCGTGCTGACGGTGGCCCGCGAGGGCGGCCTCTACGCCATGGACTTCCCGGCCGACCCGCCACGGCGCACGGATGTCCCGGCCGGCCTCGCCGCGGCCCTCGGCATCGAGCCCGCGGAGGTCTGGGCCGGCGCCTATCTGGTCGCCATGCTGGACAGCGAGGCGGCGGTTCGGGCCCTGACGCCCGACATACCCGCCCTTGGAAAAGTCGGCGGCGAGGCCAGCGAGGGCCCCGGCAACCTTTGTGTCGTCGCCCTGGCCGACGCCAGCGCGCCCTACGATGTCGTCAGCCGCTTCTTCGCGCCCGGCTCAGGCATTCCGGAGGACCCGGCCACAGGCTCGGCCCACTGCATCCTGGCGCCCCTGTTCGCCGACAAGCTCGGCCGGGTCCGCAATCGCTTTCACCAAGCCTATCCAGGTCGCGGCGGCGATCTGGACTGCGAGGTGCGGGGCGATCGCGTGATCCTGCGCGGCCAGGCCGTGACCGTGATCGAAAGCCTGCTCAGAGTCTGACCCCAAACGTAGAGCGCCCCCGCCGGGGACAGGCGGGGGCGCTTGGGGGGGCTCGCGAGCAGGGGGAGGGCGAGCGAGCCCCGGTCTCTTCCGAGACTAGTAGCGGCGGTGATCGCGGCGATGGTCGCGATCGTTGGCCTGCCAGCGAATCTTGATGCTGAGGCGGTCGAAGCGACGGTCCAGATCGACCCGTTCCCAGGCCTGCAGGCCGCCGGTCGAGCGGTAGCGGGCTTCCAGACGGGCGATGCCGCGGAATTCCTGGCGCAGGTTGGCGGCCTCACGGCGGGTGATCTGGCCGCTGCGGACGCCCATGTCGATCCGGCGGTCAAGCTGGGCCTGGCGCTGGTTGATGTTCTGCCACGGGGCGGCGAGAACCGGGGCGGCGGTGGCGGCCAGGGCCGACGCGGCCACGATGGCGATAACGAACTTTTTCATCGTGTTGTCCTTCCTGATGACGCCGCCCGTTCGACGACGTTGAAGGCAGTTGAACACGTGGAGCCTGAAATGGTTCTGACCGGCTCGTTGTCTGGCGTTCAGGTTAGGCGACGGCGGTCTGGCCTGGCCCTTGTGTGGCTTCGCTGTGGCCGGCCAGGGCGTTCTCGATGGCGACATAGAGCCGCTGCAGTTCGATCGGCTTGGAGACGTGGCCGTCCATGCCGACCGCCAGATACTGCTCGACTTGGTAGGTCATGGCGTTGGCGGTGAGGGCGAGGATCGGGATGCGCGGAATCTGGCGCTGGCATTCCTCGGCGCGGATGGTCTCGGTGGCCTCGACCCCGTCCATGATCGGCATCTGGATATCCATCAGGATCAGGTCGAACCCTCCGGTCCGCCAGGCCTCGACGGCGGCGGCGCCGTCGGCGGTGATGGTCAGGTCGATGTCCAGCGGGTCGAGAACGGCGCGCAGGACCTTCTGGTTGGTCAGGTTGTCCTCCGCCGCCAGGATGCGCAGGGGCCTGGCTTCCGCCTCCTCGGCCTGGCTCACCGGCAGGGCCTCGGGGACGCGGATCACGCCGCGGGCCAGAGGCAGGTCGACGGTGAAGGTCGAGCCCTCTCCGGGCGCGCTGCGGGCGATGATCTGGCCGCCCATCAGCTGGGCCAGCTCCCGGCAGATGGCCAGGCCCAGACCCGTGCCGCCGAACTGGCGGGTGGTGGAGTTGTCGGCCTGGACGAACTTGTCAAACAGGGTCGGCAGCTTGTCGGGCGTGATGCCGACGCCGGTGTCGGCGACGGTCAGGCGCAGGGCGCCGCCCGGCGCCAGGCTGAAACGGGCGGCGACCGCACCCTCGACCGTGAACTTGATGGCGTTGGACAGCAGGTTGCCGAGAATCTGGCGCATCCGGTCCCGGTCGCCTCTCCAGGCGCCGGCGGCGTCGGCCTCGATGGTCAGGTCGAAACGCAGGCCCTTTTCCTGGGCCATGACCCCGTAGACCTTGCGGCAGGCGTCGGCCAGCTCCGACAGATCGAAGTCCGACGGGGTGAGCTCCAGCTTGCCGGCCTCGATCTTCGACAGATCCAGCACGTCGTTGAGCACGGACAACAATAGCTCGCCCGACTCGCGGATGACGCCGAGGCGCTCGCGCTGACGCTCGTCGAGGTCGCCGCGGCTCATGACGTCCGCCATGGCCAGGACGCCGTTCAGCGGGGTGCGGATCTCGTGGCTCATGTTGGCCAAAAACTGGCTCTTGGCGACATTTGCGGTGTCGGCTTGGTCGCGGGCGGTGACCAGGGCCACCATGGTCTCGCGCAGGGAGCGGTCGTTCGCCTCGAGCTTGGCGAGCAGCTGGTTGAAGCTGCGGGCCAGGCTCTGGAACAGGCCGTCGTCGGTGGTTTTTTCCTCGACCTGCTTGAACTGGCCGCTGAGCGCCACCTCCTCCATGGCGCGCGACAGGCGGTCGACTGGGGCGGTGATCCGGCGGGCCAGGCCGCGCGACAGGAACAGGGCCGCGCCAGCGGCCCCGAAGAACAGAGCCATGGTCAGAGCCAGAAAACGGGGCAGCATCTTGGCCAGGCTGGGGTCCACAACCCCGATGCGAAGTTCGCCTATCTGGCGATTTTCGAAGACCACTGGTTCAGCAAGTATTCTGACACCCGCTTTTGGCGTACCATCAGTTTTCGAGGCAATAACCTTGCCGCTGGCGTCGATGAGTTGTGCTGACACCACCGAGCCGGGTTCGGCCGCCGCGTCGACGGCCGCGCGGGCGCTGGCGAGGTCGCGCCTGGCCAGGGCAGGGGCCGCCACATCGGCCATGATACTGACCAGAACCCCTTGAGTCGTAACGGTTTGCTGGCGCGCGACCGTCCATTGCTGGAACAGGAAGCTGGCGCAGGCGACCAGCAGCACGGCCAGGGTCGTGACCAGGGCCACGCTGGCGATTCGCGCCTGGAAAGGCGCGTGGTGCGCGGGTTCTTGCTGTGGCGTCGGCGTCTGCATTGGCCCGAAGTCTTGCCCCTGTTCCGGAGCCTTATCGCGCAATCTTCCTAACGCTTCGCTTCCAAAGGGAATTCGCGTCCAAGGTGCGACAATGTTAACCAATGATTCACCTTGGACGAGTTTAAGATTTCGTTTACTATCCTTACTGACCGGTTAACCGGGGATTTCAGGAGGGTGTGAAAGTGGACAAGGCATTTGTGGCTCAACGCGTGGCCACCAAGCTGTTCTCGACCGAGAAGGCCATTGATGCGGCCATGGTCGAAGCGGCTGAACTGCTGGCCGGCGCCGTAGAGGCCCGCGCCCAGCTGAAGCTGTCGGCGGTGACCGGCGACAAGGCCCAGGCCAAGCTGGTGGAGGCCATCGGCGCCCTCGCCCAGGCCCGGACCGCGATCGTCGAGATGCACCATGAAATGGCGGACCTGAAGCTCCGCGTCGGCATTCGCACCAAGCTGATCGGTGTCGAAGAAAAGCCGGAAGAAGAAACCAAGCCCAAGGGGCTGCGGGAAGTCGGCTAACCTCGACGACCACCGACTTTTGGAGGCGCGCCGGACCCCAGGTCCGGCGCGCTTTTCTTTTGGGCTCGGCGCAAAGGGCGCGGTCTCCAGGTCCAGCAGGGAAAGTTGCGATAGTTTAACTGGTTTCGTTTCAGGGTTGGCCTAGAGGCTAACCCTGTTTGAAGTGAAGCCACGCTTCCCTTCGCGAGATTACCCTCCACCGGCCTGCCGCGAGCCCGAATGACACAGTATCTGCCCTTTCTGATCGTCTGGCTGGCAGTGCTGGCGACGTTCGTGTTCGCTGTCCTGAAGGGCGGGATTGCGGAGCGCTTCGCCGCGACCCTGGTCGTCATCGGCGCGCTGTACGCCTTTGGCGTCGGGCGGCTTCTCGACAACGAGATGCGCACCCTGGCCCTGCTGCTCGGCGATTTCCTGCTGGCCATGGGGTTCCTGACCCTGGCCGTGCGTTACGCCAGCCTCTGGCTCGGCGGCGCGATGCTGCTGCAGGCCGTGCAGTTCACCCTGCACGCCTGGTACATGCTGGGCGAACGCCGTCCCGACATGTTCCACGTCATCGTCAACAACGCCGATACGGTCGGCATCCTGCTGTGCATCGTGCTGGGCACCGCCACCGCCTGGCGTCGCCGCGGTGAACGGCAGACGACGGCCGGCGCCGCGGCGCCCGAGGCCGGCTAGGCCGGATCCTTCGCCGCCGACCGCCAGGTCGTCAGGCCAACCCCCAGCAGGATCAGGCCGAGCGCCACAAAGGCGGTCCAGCCCGGCCGCTCGCCCATCAGCACGACGCCGAGGCCCGTCGCCCACAGCGGCGCCAGATACATCGACATGCTCATGAACACCGGCCCGCGCCGCTGGACCAGCCAGACGTAGCCGACACTGCCGAGCCCAGTGGAGAAAACGCCGAGCGCGGTGACCGCCGCCAGGGCCTTGACCGGCGGCATCGGCGGCAGCGGGGTGGTCGCCAGAGCGCCGACGGTGGCGAAGGCCAGGCCGGTCAACAGCATCAACAAAGCCCCGGCCGTAGAGCTGACCGGCGGCGCCTTGCGGGCGAAGATGTTGGACACCGCATACATCAGGCCGCCGAGAATGGCCGCGCCCAGCGCCAGCCCCTCGACCGCGCCGCCGGCCACCGACCGCGGCCAAACCAGCACCACCAACCCGACAAATCCCAGCCCGACGCCAAGGCCGCGGCGCAGGTCGAGCCGCTCGGCCGGCAGCAGCACATGGGCCAGGGCCGCCGTGAACAGCGGCGAGGAGCCGTTGCAGATGGCGTTGATGGCGCTGGGCAGGCCCTGGGCGGCATAGGCGAAGAAGAAGAACGGCAAGGCCATGCCGACCAGTCCGACGGCCGCGTACCAGCCCCAGGCCGCGTGCGGCCGGGGCAACAGGGGCGGCAGCCGCTCGCCCCGGACAACGAAGATCACCGCCAGCACGAGGGTGGCGACGCTCATCCGCACCACCGTGTTCCAGGCCGGCGGAATGTCGTGCACGGCGATCTTCAGCCCGGCGAAGGCCGACCCCCAGGCGATGACCAGGGCGGCCAGCACCAGCCAGTCGAGGGCGGGCGCGGGACTGCGGGCGGGGGCGGCGGTGGGGGTCATCAGGCGGGGTGATAGGGGGCGTCGCGACCGCTGTCGTCTCAATCCCTGTTTCCGATTGCGGCGGCGGCCTCAACGGAGCCCTCAAGGTCGAATGAGAAAATCTCCGCTTGCCGCGCCGCACAAATTCCTGTCCTTAGGCGGCGGGCCAGGCCTCCCCAACGAGGCCCAGTCCATCTGTGAGGATGGGAGACATCGCTATGACTACCTCGACCCCGGCCATGCCCGGAGTGCGCCCCGCGCGCCCTGAATTTTCGTCCGGCCCCTGCGCCAAGCGCCCCGGATGGACCCCCGAAAACCTGAAGGACGCCGTGCTCGGCCGCTCGCACCGGGGCAAACCCGGCAAGGCGGCGCTGAAACGCGCCATCGACCAGACCCGTGAGATTCTCGAGGTTCCGGCCGACTACCTGATCGGCATCGTCCCCGGCTCCGACACCGGCGCCGTCGAGATGGCCCTGTGGTCGCTGCTCGGCCCCAAGCCGGTTCAGCTTCTCGCCTTTGAATCCTTCGGCAAGGACTGGGTGACCGACGTCACCAAGCAGCTGAAGCTGCCCGACGTCGAGGTGCTGGACGCCCCCTACGGCCTGCTGCCGGACCTCACCAAGGTGCGCCCCGACGCCGACCTGGTGTTCACCTGGAACGGCACCACCTCCGGCGTGCGCGTGCCGAACGGCGACTTCATCGCCGCGGATCGCACCGGCCTGACCATCTGCGACGCCACCAGCGCCGCCTTCGCGCAGAAGCTCGACTGGGCCAAGCTCGATGTCGTCACCTACAGCTGGCAGAAGGCGCTCGGCGGGGAGGCCGCCCATGGCGTGCTGATCCTCTCGCCCCGCGCCGTCGAGCGGCTGGAGAGCCATACCCCGGCCTGGCCGATGCCGAAACTCTTCCGCATGACCAAGGGCGGCAAGATCAACGCCGAGATCTTCGAAGGCGCGACGATCAACACCCCCTCCATGCTCTGCGTCGAGGACTATCTCGACGCCCTGACCTGGTCGAAGGACGTCGGCGGCCTCAAGGGCCTCAACGCCCGCGCCGACGCCAACTTCGCGGCCCTCGCCGCCTGGGTGGAAAAGACCGCCTGGGTCGACTTCCTGGCCGTCGATCCGGCCACCCGCTCCAACACCAGCGTCTGCCTGAAGGTCGTCGACCCCAAGATCGCCGCCCTGCCCGCCGACGCCCAAGCCGACTTCGCCAAGAAGCTGGCCTCCTTGCTGGAGAAGGAAAAGGCGGCCTTTGACATCGGTGGCTACCGCGACGCGCCTCCCGGCCTTCGCATCTGGTGCGGCTGCACCATCGAAGCCGCCGACGTCGAAGCCCTGACCCCCTGGCTGGACTGGGCCTTCGCAACGGTGTCGTCCGAACTCACGGGCGCCTGAGACCCCCTCAGTCGCCCCGGATGAAGTCCGGGGCGACAGCTCCCCTGAGGGGGAGCGACCGCCGCAACAATTGCCTCCTCACCGTCCCTCCCCCTCAGGGGGAGGTGGCCCGAAGGGCCGGAGGGGGTCACCGCCATCAAAGGACTACCTCCATGCCCCGCGTTCTGATTGCTGACAAACTGTCGCCCGCCGCCGTCGAGATCTTCGCCAAGCGCGGGGTCCAGGCAGACGTCATCACCGGCCTCTCGAAAGAGGAACTGCTGAAGATCATCGGCGACTACGACGGCCTGGCCGTCCGCAGCGCCACCAAGGCCGACAAGGATGTGCTGGCCGCCGCCGTCAACATGAAGGTCATCGGCCGGGCCGGCATCGGGGTCGACAACGTCGATATCCCGGCCGCCACCGCCCGCGGCATCGTGGTGATGAACACGCCGTTCGGCAACTCGATCACCACCGCCGAGCACGCCATCGCCATGATGTTCGCCCTGGCCCGTGAACTGCCCGCCGCCGACGCCTCCACCCAGGCCGGCAAGTGGGAGAAGAACCGCTTCATGGGGGTGGAGCTGTTCAACAAGACCCTCGGCCTGATCGGCTGCGGCAACATCGGCAGCCTGGTCGCCGAGCGGGCCCTGGGCCTGAAGATGAAGGTCATCGCCTACGACCCCTTCCTGTCGGCCGAACGCGCCGTCGAGCTCGGGGTCGAAAAGGTCGAGATCGACGAGCTGATCGAACGCGCCGAGTTCATCACCCTGCACACCCCACTGACCGACAAGACCCGCAACATCCTGTCGGCCGAGGCCCTGGCGAAGACCCGCAAAGGCGTGCGGATCATCAACTGCGCCCGCGGCGGCCTGGTCGATGAGGCGGCCCTGCGCGCCGGCCTCGACTCGGGCCACATCGGCGGCGCGGCCTTCGACGTCTTCGTGCAGGAGCCGGCTGGCCCTGAGAACCCCCTGTTCGGCGCCCCCAACTTCATCGCCACCCCGCACCTGGGCGCCAGCACCGCCGAGGCCCAGGAGAATGTGGCCCTGCAGGTGGCCGAACAGATCAGCGACTACCTGCTGACCGGAGCCATCACCAACGCCCTCAACAGCCCCTCGATCACCGCCGACGAAGCGCCGAAGCTGAAGCCCTTCGTGGCCCTGGCCGAGAAGCTCGGCCTGTTCGCCGGCCAGATGATGGACCCGGGCCTGAAAGCCATCGAGGTCGCCTACATCGGCGAGGTCGCCAAGCTGAACGTCAAGCCGATGACGGCCGCCGCCCTGGCCGGCGTGCTGCGCCCGATGCTGGCCGAGATCAACATGGTCAGCGCGCCCGCGATTGCAAAAGAACGGGGCGTGACGGTGTCGGAAAACCGCCAGGAGCTGTCGCCGGTCTATGACAGCCTGATCCGCATCACGATCACCACGCAGGCGGGCGAGAAATCCTTCGCCGGGGCGGTGATCGGCGGCATCCCGCGCATCGTCGAGGTCAAGGGCATGGAGCTGGACGCCCCGTTCGGGAACGCCATGCTCTACGTCAACAACCTCGACAAGCCGGGCTTCATCGGCGCGCTGGGCGGCATGCTGGGCGAGGCGGCGGTCAACATCGCCACCTTCAACCTCGGCCGCGTCGGCGCCGGCGACGACGCCATCGCCCTGGTCGGCGTCGACCAGGCGCCGGACGCCGAACTGCTGGCGCGGATCCAGGCCCTGCCGCACGTCAAGGAAGTGCGGGCTCTGGTGTTCTGAGGCAACCGAGATACGGGGACACTATACCTATCTCTTGGCGCCGACCGCGCTGCTGCGCCATGGGTTGCGAGATAGGTATAGTGTCCCCGTATCTCTCCACCGGCGCTTGACGGCCTTCCAACGCCCGGCCCTACTCCTCCATGGGAGGGCCCTTCATGATCAGCCGTTTCTTCCGCCTGGCGGAAAACAACACCAGCGTTCGCACCGAGGCGCTGGCCGGCGTCACCACCTTCCTGACCATGGCCTACATCATCCTGGTCAATCCCGGCATCCTCAGCCAGGCCGGCATGCCGGCCGCCGCCGTGGTCGTGGCCACCTGTCTGGCGGCCGGGATCGGCAGCATCCTGATGGGCGTGATCGCCAACTATCCCATCGCCCTGGCTCCCGGCATGGGGCTGAACGCCTACTTCACCTACACGGTGGTGCTCGGCATGGGCCTGCCCTGGCAGACGGCGCTCGGGGCCGTCTTCATCTCCGGCGCCGCCTTCCTGATCATGACCCTGGCCGGCCTGCGCCAGCTGATCGTCGCGGCCATCCCCCGGCCGCTGTTCGCCTCCATCGCCGCCGGCATCGGCCTGTTCATCGCCTTCATCGGGCTCAAGAACGCCGGCATCGTCGTCGCCCACCCGGCCACCACCGTGGCGCTCGGCGACCTGACCAGCCCCGCCGCCCTCGTCGCCCTGCTGGGCCTGGCGGTCATCGCCCTGCTGCAGGTGTGGAACGTCCGCGCCGCCATTCTGATCGGCATCGTCGTGGCCAGCGCCCTCGGCTGGCTCCTCGGCCTGGTCGCCTTCAAGCCCGAGCCCATCGACCCGGCCGCCCTGACCGCCACCCTGTTCAAGGCCGACATCCCGGCCGCTCTCGGCCTCGGCCCGAACGGCAAGGGGCTCTCCATCGGCCTGGTCGAGATCCTCTTCGTCTTCCTGTTCGTCGATCTGTTCGACAACCTCGGCACCCTGGTCGCCGTCTCAAAGCGGGCGGGCCTGGTCCGGCCGGACGGCTCGATCCCCCGCCTCAACCGCATCTTCGTCGCCGACAGCCTGGCCACCATGATCGGGGCCGGCGCGGGGACCAGCACCACCGTCAGCTATATCGAGAGCGCTGCCGGGGTCTCGGCCGGCGGCCGGACGGGCCTGACCGCCGTGGTCACCGGCCTGCTGTTCCTGCTGGCCATCGCCTTCGCCCCCTTCGCCAGCGCCATTCCGGCAGCCGCCACCGCCCCGGCCCTGATCCTGGTCGGCGCCCTGATGATGGCGCCTCTGGCGGAAGCCGACTGGACCGACCCCCAGGTCGCCATCCCCGCCTTCCTGACCCTGATCATGATCCCCCTGACCTTCTCCATCGCCAACGGCCTGGCCATGGGCGTCATCAGCTTCGCCATCCTCAAGCTCGTCCGCCCGCGCCCGGCGGTCGTCCCGGTGGAGGGCCTTCTCGGCCGCAAAGTCCTGGGCGTCAGCTTCGGCGACCTGTTCCTCTACGCCCTGGCGGCGTTGTGCATCGCGCGGTTCGTGTGGCTGGGCGGGGAATAGCTGTTTGCGCGACCCCGGCCTTTCGGCTACAGAACCGCTCCCTGATCAAGGCACCCGTAGCTCAGCTGGATAGAGCGCTGCCCTCCGAAGGCAGAGGTCACACGTTCGAATCGTGTCGGGTGCGCCAGGGCTTCACGCCCCCTCCTACATCAGCAGCACCACCTTGATGCAGTCGCCGTGATGCTGGGCGGCGATGGCCTCGTTGATCTGGCTGAAGGGGAAGGTCTGGATCAGGCGGTCGAAGGGCAGGCGGCCGGCGCGCCAGTGGTCCATCAGTTCCGGCAGGAAGACGTCCGGGTCGCTGTCGCCCTCGATGATGCCCTTCACGGTGTGGCCGAAGGTCATGATGCTGTTGACGTCACCCGGCGTCGGCGTGCCCGGCGGGGTGATGCCGACGATGCCGAACACCCCCTTGGAAGCCAGGGCGCCCATCACCGCCTGCTGCACGGCCGGCACGCCGCTGGTGTCGAAGGCGTAGTCGACGCCGCCGGGCAGGATGGCCCGCACGGCCGCCGTCAGGTCCGGGGTGGCGGCCGGGTCGATAACATGGGTGGCGCCGAACTCGCGGGCCAGGTCGCGGCGGGCGGCCTGGGGCTCGACCAGGATGATGGTCTTGCAGCCCTGGATCTTCGCCCCCATCACGGCGCTGAGGCCCACGGGCCCACCGCCGGTGATCAGCAGGGATGAGCCCGCCTCGCAGGCCAGCGACCGCATGACGCCGCCGGCCCCCGTCTGGATACCGCAGCCCAGCGGCCCGATGAGTTCGAGCGGCAGGTCGTCCGGGACCTTCACCAGGTTGCGCTCGTAGGTGATGGCGTGGCTGGCGAAGGAGGACTGGCCGAAGAAGCTGCCGCCCACCGGGGTTTCGCCATCGTGCAGGGTACGGCTGCCGTCGGTGCGCATGCCGATGTAGTTGAGCATCGGCATGGTCTCGCAATAGGCCGCGTCGCCGCGGTCGCAGCGTGAGCAATGCCCGCAGGAGCGGAAGGTCATCGCCACCCGGTCGCCGGGCGCCACCTTGGTCACCCTGGCGCCGACCGACTCGACGATGCCTGATCCCTCGTGGCCAAGAACGGCCGGCGGCGGGATCATCTCGCCTTCCTTGAAGACGATGTCGGTGTGGCAGACCCCGACCGCGACGATGCGCACCAGCACCTCGTCCTCGCGCGGATCGTCGAGCGTCAGGGTGCGGAACTCGAAGGGCTTGCCCGCGCCCGTCGCAACGGCGGCCAGAACGTCCATGCTGATCTCTCCCAGGCGGCCGCGCGACCGGCGGCGTTCCGGGGCAGCCTAAGCCGGCTTCCGTGGCGGAGGGGAAGATGTCGATTTAGGCTGGACTGCCGCCACGTCGCGCGCGTCAATCTGCCCGCAACGATACGGCAGGAGGGACACCATGGCCCGCGCGAAGAAGACCCACACGAAAGTCGGCGAAGACTATCTGGCCGCTTCCAAACACCGGGTCAGCCACCGGTTCGACCTGCCGGCCGCCGCCGTCTGGGCCGCCCTGCTGGACGGCAAGGCCTGGACCGAATGGCTGCCGCTGACCGGCGTGACCTGGACCAGCCCCAAGCCCTTCGCCGTCGGCACGACCCGCACCGTCAGCGTCGGCGAGATGGAGATCGATGAGGTCTTCTTCGCCTGGGAGGAGGGCCGGCGCATGGCCTTCTATTTCGCCGCCTCCAGCCTGCCGGTTTCGGCGGGGGTCGAGGACTATCGCGTGGTCGAGGTTCCCGGCGGCTGCGAGCTGCAGTGGGCGGGCCGGGTCAGCGCGCCGCTGATCCTCGGCTGGCTGATCGGCCGACAGCTGGCCGGCGGCCTGAAGGCGGGAATGCCGAAGCTGGAGGCGCTGATCAAGGCCGATCCGAAGCGCTTCGGGTTGTAAACGCGCGGCCAAGGCCCATGAAAAGGCGGAATCGACGGTGTAGGATGACCGCATGATCATGATGCGTCCTCTCCTCCTTGCCGCCGGCCTCGCGCTCGGCCTCACCTTGCCGGCCGCCGCCGCGAAGAAGCCAGCCCCGACGCCGGCTCCGTTGACCCCCGCCCCCGTGGTTGCCGCCGAGCGGGCCTTCGCCGCCGATGGCCTGGCCATGGGCATCAAGCAGAGCTTCCTGAAGAACATGGCCGACGACGCCATCGTCTTCCAGCCCGAGCCGAGGAACGCCCGCGAGGCGATCAGCGCCCAGCCCGACGGCGGCCCGAAGCTGGAATGGTGGCCGGTCTGGGCGGGGATTGCGGCCAGCGGCGATCTGGGCTTCACCACCGGTCCCTACGCGGTCGACGGCAATCGCGGCGGTCACTACTTCACCCTCTGGAAGAAGCAGGCCGACGGCGCCTGGAAGTGGGTCTACGACGGCGGGCCGAGAAGCAGTTCCAAGAACGCCCCCGGGCCGGACAGCACCCCGGGCTACCTGATGGTCTCCAAATCCTCGGCCGGAGACGAGGCGACCGCCTTCGCCTCGGCCCAGGCCGCCGACGCGGCCCTCAACGCCGCCGCCGCGCAGGATGTCACCGCCGCCTTCACCGCCGTGCTGGTCTGCGAAGCACGGGTGCAGGGTTCGCCCGCGCCCCCGGCCCAGGGCTGCAGCAGCTTCCGCCTCGAGCTGGCGGGTCGTGGCAAGACGATCGCCTTCTCGGCCCTGGGCGGCGGCGCCTCGTCCGACGGGGACATGGCCTGGACCTATGGCGAGGCCGACTGGTCGATCGCCGGCCAGAGCTTCCACGGCCACTATGTGCGGGTCTGGCAGTACCGGAGCGACACCTGGAAGCTGGTCTTCGACCAGATCGTCCCGGCCCAGCCGCGCAAGAAGGGGTGAAACTTCGTCCCGCGACGCCTATCTGCGGTGATCACGTCCATCCGGAGTCCTGAGCCCCCGTGACCGAGTTTTCGCCCCGCGAGATCGTTTCCGAACTGGACCGCTTCGTCGTCGGCCATGCCGAGGCCAAGCGGGCCGTCGCCATCGCCCTGCGCAACCGCTGGCGCCGCCGGCGCACGCCGGACGCCCTGCGCGACGAGATCACGCCCAAGAACATCCTGATGATCGGCCCGACGGGGGTGGGCAAGACCGAGATCGCCCGTCGGCTCGCGAAGCTGGCGCAGGCGCCGTTCCTGAAAGTCGAGGCGACCAAGTTCACCGAGGTCGGCTATGTCGGCCGCGACGTCGACCAGATCATCCGCGACCTCGTGGAATCGGCCATCGCCATGGTCCGCGACAAGCGCCGCGCCGCCGTCAAGGCCAAGGCCGAAGCCGCCGCCGAGGAGCGCATCCTCGACGCCCTGACCGGACCCGGCAGCACGGCGGCCCGCGAAAGCTTTCGCAAGAAGCTGCGTGACGGCGAGCTGAACGACAAGGAAGTCGAGCTGCAGCTGGCCGACACCGCCAGCCCCTTCCAGGGCATGGACATCCCCGGCATGCCCGGCGGCTCGGTCGGCATGCTCAATCTCGGCGAGATGTTCGGCAAGGCCATGGGCGGCCGCACCCGCACCCACAAGACGACGGTGGCCGGCGCCTATGCGCCGCTGCTGGCCGAGGAAAGCGACAAGCTGCTCGACCAGGAGGCCCTGACCCAGGAGGCCCTGGAACTGGCCGAGAACAGCGGCATCGTCTTCCTCGACGAAATCGACAAGGTGGCGAGCCGCCAGGACCGGGCCGGGGCCGATGTGTCCCGCGAAGGGGTGCAGCGCGACCTGCTGCCGCTGATCGAGGGCACGACGGTCTCGACCAAGCATGGGCCGGTGAAGACCGACCACATCCTGTTCATCGCCTCGGGCGCCTTCCATGTCGCCAAGCCTTCGGACCTGCTGCCCGAACTTCAGGGGCGACTTCCCATTCGGGTGGAGCTGAAGGCGCTTAGCCGCGATGACATGCGCCGCATCCTGACCGAGCCGGAGGCCAATCTGGTGGTCCAGCAACAGGCGCTGATCGCCACCGAAGGCGTCACCCTGACCTTCACCGAGGACGCGATCGACGCCATCGCCGACGCGGCCGTGGCGGTGAACGGCAGCGTCGAGAACATCGGCGCCCGCCGCCTGCAGACGGTGATGGAGAAGGTGGTCGAGGAGATCAGCTTCACGGCCGGCGACACCTCGGACCGGGCGGTGACCGTCGATGGGGCCTATGTGCAGGAACGGGTCGGGGCGCTGGCGGCGGACACCGATCTGAGACGGTTTATTTTGTAGAGTTGGGTTGCCAGACCGGGGACGGTGCCGGAAAAAAGCACGATGGACCGTCGGACATTTCATCGCTTCGCCTTGGCCGGTTTGTTCGGCGCGACCGTCGGCAGGACTGCTCAAGCGGAGACAGCCGTGGACTATTCGACCGTTACAACCCGAAGTCTGGCTGAGAACCTGGTCAAGCAGGGCCGGCTGGAAACCATTTTTCTCTTCCCGCCGGAACTCGGCGGCGAGGATCGCCCGGAGAATCGCGCCTGGGTTCCTGCCGGCACGGGTCAGGCTCAAGCCTTGATCATCGGAACCCTGACTCGTTATCTAGAAGACGACCTCATCGACCAGTTGGAGGTCGAACCCTCCTATCGTGGGAAAAGCTTCGTTCCGATCCGGATCCGCTATGTCGCGCGGCATTCGACCAAGTCCGGCGTTTTTTCTCCGACGCTCGAAATCTGGTGACACCAGGCGGTCAGGCCAGCTCCGCGAACCGCTCCGCCCGCGCCTGCCGGATCGCCTCGCGCAGGGCCTGCCCCAGGGCCTCGCGCTCGGGCGGGCTGAGGGCCTTGCCGACGCTGTGGCGGCGGCCCGAGAGGCGCAGGCGGACCCGCATCTCATGCTCACCGAGGGCTTCGAGATCGACGTTGGTGAAGGCGGTGGGTGAGGTCCAGACGGTGCGGCTCCGCCCTTCTGTCTCCTCGATGACCTCGACGGTCTCGGCGCTGACCCGCAGGCGTTCGCGGCGGTTCAGGGCGCGGAAGCTGGCTTTCAGCGCGAGGTAGACCAACACCACGTCGAGGCCGAGGAACAGCGGCGCCGGCCAGGCCCCGATGAGGAAGAAGAAGACGCTGACCACGGCCGCCATCCCGGCCAGGGCGCCGAGCACCACCTTGAACCCCAGCCCGCCCATCGAGCGGTTGGGGGCGATCACGGCGTCCATGTAGAGGGCGGCGGCCATGGCGGCAGTATAGGCCCGAGGCGGCCTCTTGCGCAGGAAACAAATATGGAACACCGTTCGGCGTCCCCCTTCGGCCCCGCGTCATGCCGCCCAGCCTCGCCCTTTCCGCTCCCGCTTCCGCCAGCGCATGGCATAAGGCGCTGGTGACCGATTCTCCGACCCTCGACACCGCCCGCGAGACCCTGCGCCGGGTCTTTGGCCATGCCGAGTTCAGGGGGCTTCAGGCCGACGTCATCGAGGAGGTGCTGGCCGGCCGCAACGTCGTCGCCGTGCTGCCGACCGGCGGCGGCAAGAGCGTCTGCTATCAGATCCCGGCGATGATCCGGCCGGGCCTGGGCCTGGTCATCTCGCCGCTGATCGCCCTGATGAGCGACCAGGTGGCGAGCCTGCGCCAGTCCGGCGTGGCGGCGGCGCGGCTCGATTCCAACATCGCGCCGTTCGAGCGTCAGGAGATCTGGGAGAGCATCGAGCGCGGAGAGCTGGACCTGCTCTACATCTCGCCCGAAGGCCTCTCGTCCGGCAACATGCTGGAGCGCCTGGCCCGCCTGCCGCTGTCCCTGATCGCCATCGACGAAGCCCACTGCGTCAGCCAGTGGGGCCATGACTTCCGCCCGGACTACCGGCTGCTGGGGCGGCTGGCGGAACGCTTCCCCGGCGTGCCGCGCATGGCGGTCACCGCCACCGCCGACGCCCGTACGCGCGAGGACATCCGCAATCAGCTCAGCCTGCAGGACGCCGCCGAGTTCGTCGACAGCTTCGCGCGGCCGGAACTGTCGCTGAACGCCGAGCGCAAGATCGGGTCGGGCCACAAGCGGGTCCTGGAACTGGTCGCCCAGCGGCCGGGCAAGTCGGGCGTGGTCTATGTCGGCAGCCGCGACGGCGCCGATGAACTGGCCGGCAAGCTGCGCGAGGCCGGGGCGCCGGCCCTGGCCTATCACGCGGGCCTCGAGAAGGATCTGCGCGGCCGGCGGCTGGAGCAGTTCCTCGAGGCCGACGCGGCGGTGATGGTGGCGACCATCGCCTTCGGCATGGGCGTCGACAAGCCCGACGTCCGCTATGTCATCCACGCCGACCCGCCGGCCAGCATCGAGGCCTACTGGCAGGAGATCGGCCGGGCCGGCCGCGACGGTCAGCCCGCCGACGGCATCACCCTCTACTCCAGCGCCGACATGGCCTGGGCCTTCCGTCGGCTGGAAAGCCGCGACATGGCCGCCGAGGTCAAGCAGGTCCAGGCCCGCAAGATCCGCCAGTTCTACGGCATGATGGAGGGCACGGCCTGCCGGGCGGCGGCGGTGCGGCGCTATTTCGGCGAGGAGAAGGTCGAGCGCTGCGGACAGTGCGACCTGTGCCTGGCGCCGCCGGAGAGTATCGACGTCACCCAGTCGGCGTCGAAGGCGCTGGCGGCGACGCATAGACTGGGCGGCCGGTTTGGGCGCGGCCGGCTGGTCGACCACCTGCTCGGCAAGACCAAGGATGTCTCGGATTTCGAGGCCGGGCTGTCGACCTGGGGGATCGGGACGGAGCTGAGCCAACACGCCTGGCGGGACCTGATCGACCAGCTGCTGTTCGAGGGGCTGCTGAAGGAAGACCCCAATGACGGGCGGCCGTTGATCGGTCTGGGCGACATCGACGGCGTTCGAGGGGTGTGGAAGTCCGAACGCACGGTGCTGATCCGCAAGGACTCGACCCGGGCGGCGGCGGCCGGGAAGACGCGGGCGAGCAAGGGGGGGAAGAATGCGCTGGCGACGTTGACGGCGGGCGACCAGCCGCTGTTCGAAGCCCTGCGCGCCTGGCGCCGCGATGAGGCACAGAGGCAGCATGTGCCGCCCTATGTGATCTTCCATGATGCGACGCTTGCTGAAATCGCCATGCGCAAACCGTCCAGCCTGCCGGCCCTGGCCGCCGTCAGCGGGGTCGGCGAGGGCAAGCTGGAGCGCTATGGCGACGCGGTCTTGGCCGTGGTGCGCGCCGGGTAGGCGCTCACTCCGTCACGAAGCCTTCGGTCCAGTGGTCCTGGTCGAGTTCGTACTCTTCGATCAGGAAGCCGTCCGGCCAGTCGCGGAAGCCCGGCAGGTCGGTGGACCGCGCCTGGGCCAGCAGAGCCTTGTCCCGGCTGGCGTAGACACCGATCAAGAGCGACTCCGGCTCAGCCTCCGTCGATCCATTGTGCCAGAGGAGGAAGACGGACGGCATAGCGACCCTAAACGTCCACCTCGGCGTCCAGCGCGTTCGCCTGGATGAACTCCCGCCGGGGTTCGACCAGATCCCCCATCAACCGGCTGAACATGTCGTCGGCGTCGTCGGCGTGGTTGACCTTGACCTGCAGCAGGGTGCGGGCTTCCGAGTCCAGCGTGGTCTCCCACAGCTGTTCGGGGTTCATTTCGCCCAGGCCCTTGTAGCGCTGGATGGTCAGGCCGCGACGGCCGGCCTCCATGACCGCGTTCATCAGGTCGAGCGGACCGCGCACCGTCTGGCTCTTGTCCTTGCGGCGGAAGGTGGCCGGGGCGGAGAAGGTCTCGGCCAGGGCAACGGCCCGTTCGGCCAGGCGGCGGGCGTCGGCGGCGTGCAGGGTCTGGTCGTCCAGCACGACCTTTTCCGAGACGCCGCGCTTGATGCGGGTGAAGCTGTAGCCGCCGCCGACGGCCGGCTCGCCGGTCCAGGGACCATCGCCTTCCTCGGCATAGAGGTCGAGGCGGGCGGCGGCCTTGGCCACATCGGTGTCCTCGGCGAACAGGCCGGACAGGGCCGCCTGTTCGATGGCAAAGGCCGGGGCGCGGGCCGACAGGCGTTCGATATTGGCGCGGGCCCCGCGCGCGGTCTGCACCAGGGCCAGAAGGTCGGCGCCGGTCATCCGCTCGCCGTTGGCGAGATCCAGTTCGGCCCCGTCGACGCCCTCGTCGATGAGGAAGATTTCCATCTCCGCGTCGTCCTTCAGGTACCGCGACGACCGCCCCTTCGACGCTTTGTAGAGCGGCGGCTGGGCGATGTAGAGGTAGCCGCGCTCGATCACCTCCGGCATCTGCCGGTAGAAGAAGGTCAGCAGCAGGGTGCGGATGTGGGCGCCGTCGACGTCGGCGTCGGTCATGATGACGATGCGGTGGTAGCGCATCTTCTCGATGTTGAAGTCGTCGCGGCCGATGCCGGCGCCCAGCGCCGTGATCAGGGTGCCGACCTGGTCGGAGCCCAGCATGCGGTCGAACCGCGCACGCTCGACATTGAGGATCTTGCCCCGCAGCGGCAGCACCGCCTGGTTCTCGCGGTTGCGGGCCTGTTTGGCCGAGCCGCCGGCGCTGTCGCCCTCGACCAGGAACAGTTCGGACTTGGCCGGATCGCGTTCCTGACAGTCGGCCAGCTTGCCGGGCAGGTTGGTGATGTCGAGCGCGCTCTTGCGCCGGGTCAGTTCGCGGGCCTTGCGGGCCGCTTCACGGGCGGCGGCCGCCTCTACCACCTTGCCGACCAGGATCCTGGCCTCGACCGGATGCTCCTCGAACCAGGTGGCCAGCCCCTCCTGCACCAGGCCCTCGACGGCCGGGCGAACCTCGGACGACACCAGCTTGTCCTTGGTCTGCGAGCTGAACTTGGGGTCCGGCACCTTGACCGACAGCACGCAGGTCAGGCCTTCGCGGGCGTCCTCGCCCGTCACCGAGACCTTCTCCTTCTTGGCCATGCCGGAGCTCTCGATGTAGTTGCCGACAACGCGGGTCAGGGCCGCGCGGAAGGCGGCCAGGTGGGTGCCCCCATCCCGCTGCGGGATGTTGTTGGTGAAGCACAGCATGGTCTCGTGGTAGCTGTCGTTCCACCAAAGGGCGAGGTCGACCTGGACCTTCTCGCGCTGGCCACGGATGACCATCGGCGTCTTGACCAGTGCCGTCTTGGCCTTATCGAGATGGCGCACGAAGGCCTCGATGCCGCCCTCGTAGTGCATGATCTCTTCGTAGGGTTCGGCGTCGCGCAGGTCGCGGAAATAGATGGTCACCCCGCTGTTGAGGAAGGCCAGCTCGCGCAGCCGGTGTTCCAGCGTCTTGCGGTCGAAATTGATGTGGCTGAAGGTTTCCAGCGACGGGAAGAAGGTGACGATGGTGCCGGTCAGCGGCTCGCCGTTCTCGCGCTTGGGGGAATCGCCGGTGATGGCCAGCGAGGTCACCGCATCGCCGCGCTCGAAGCGCATCTCGTGCTGCTTGCCGTTGCGGTGAATCTTCAGCAGCAGATAGTCCGACAGGGCGTTGACGACGGAAACGCCGACGCCGTGCAGGCCGCCGGAGACCTTGTAGCTGTTCTGGTCGAATTTCCCGCCGGCGTGCAGCTGGGTCATGATGACCTCGGCGGCCGAGACGCCTTCACCCTCGTGGATGTCGGTGGGAATGCCGCGGCCGTCGTCGCTGACCGTCGCCGAGCCGTCGGCGTTGAGGATCACCTCGACGCGGGTCGCCCAGCCGGCCAGGGCCTCGTCGATGGCGTTGTCGACGACTTCATAGACCATGTGGTGCAGGCCCGAACCGTCATCGGTGTCGCCGATGTACATGCCGGGGCGCTTGCGCACCGCGTCCAACCCTTTGAGAACCTTGATGGAATCGGAGCCGTAGGCGGCCGCGCCCTCTTCGGCGGTCTGCTGGGCAAGGGGGGTCTTGTCCGGGTTGATCTCCGGGACATCGCCAGTCGTTTCGTCGGTCATTCAGTCGTCCAGAACGGTCAGGCCGGTCGGCTCCACGCGGAGTCCCAGGGCCCGACCTTTGAAGGGGTCGAACAGCGAAGCGTCCGTTCCGGTGAGAAACACCTGCAGACCCAGCGCCGCGATTTCGTCCGCCAGGGCGGCCCGTCGAAACGGGTCCAGGTGGGCGGCGACTTCGTCCAGCAACAGTACAGGATTCGGGCCGGAAATTGCAGCAGAAAGTCGCGCCGCCTGGGCCAGAACCAGGTTCAGAATCAAGGCTTTCTGCTCGCCGGTGGAGCATTCGGCGGCGGGGCGGTCCTTTTCGGCGTGAACGACGCTCAGGTCGCCCCGATGCGGGCCGGTCAGACCGCGTCCGGCCGAGGCGTCGCGGGGCCGTGAGGCCGCCAGGGCGGGGGTCAATCGCGCTGAAATCTGCGCCTCGTCCAGCCCCTGGCCGGCCAGGGTCTCCCACTCCCCGGTGAGGGACAGCCGGGCCCTCGGGAAGGGCCGATCAGTGCGGGAATCGATCTCCGCCTGCAAGGCCGCGAGGGTGCGGGCGCGGGCGACGCTGAGGGCCGCGCCATGCTCGGCCATGCGGGCCTCCAGCGCCGTCAGCCACAGCGGATCGGGCGCGGCGCTCTCGTCGGTCAGCAGCCGCATGCGCTCGCGCAGAGCCTTGTCGTAGGCCGAGGCGTGAGCCGCGTGCAGCGGCTCGGCGGCGAACACCAGCCGGTCGAAGAAGCGGCGGCGATCACCGGCCGCCTCGAGGAACAGGCGGTCCTGGGCCGGGGTCAGCCAGACGGGCCGGATATGGTCGGTCAGCCGGCCAGGGGGCACGCTGGTCCCCTCGACCCGCGTCAGACGCCGCGAGGAGCCGGCGGTGTCGGTGCCGGTGCCCAGCTGCACCTCGTCCTCGCCGTCGGACACCCGCGCGGCGACCGCCCAGGGGCGTCCCACCGCCTCGCCCGGCATCCGCCGGCCGACCTCGGCCAGGCCCGCCCCGCGCAGCCCCCGGCCCGGCGACAGCAGCGAGATGGCCTCCAGCAGATTGGTCTTCCCCGCCCCGTTCGGCCCGGCCAGCCAGACGCTCCGCCCATGCGGCTCCAGGCTTCCGTGCTCGTAGGAGCGGAAGTTGGTCAGGGTCAGGGAGGTGAGCGCGGAAGTGGGCAAGGCGGTCCGGTAAAATTACCGCCCGTCTTTAGGACAGTTCGCGGTGACTGTCCTCCGGCGCAGCCGGATGACTGTCACCGTCAGCGCTGAACGGTGACAGTCACGTGGAGTGGACCCCTAGATTGAGACAGTGAAATTGGGTGACAGTTCTCGAAGGAAGGGAACTGATGACCGAGCAATCTGCACCACGGCGGTTCAGCCGAGACTTGAAGTTGAAGACACTTGAGAGGCTGGCGGCGGGAGAGCGGGCGTCGGTGCTGGCTGCTTCGCTGGGGGTTGCCCGGCAGCTGATCTACAAGTGGCGGGACGCGGAGCGTGCCGGGACGCTTGGACGGCGGCGTGGACGGCCGACGAAGGTGGAGGCGTTGGCCAAGGCTGGTGACGGCCGTAGCGAGTTGGAGCAGGCGCGAAGGAAGATTGCCGAGCTTGAGCGCAAGGTTGGCCGCCAGGCGGTGGAGCTGGATTTTTTTCAAGGAGCCTTGCGGCGCATCAAGGCGTCACGGCAGCCGAGCGAATGAGCTGGCGTGACGGGGTCTTCGCCCAGATCCGGGCGACGGCCGGACCGCAGGGCGAGGGGTGGATCGGACAGCTTTGCGCGGCGTCTGGGGTAAGCCGGGCGAGCTATTACCGGCACTGGAGCCAGGCCGAGCCGGAATGCGAGGAGATGGCGCTGCGGGATCGCATCCAGCATCTGGCGCTGGCGAACCGCCACTATGGCTACAGGCGGATCGCGGTCCTGCTGCGGCGCGAGGGCTTGTGGGTCAACGCCAAGCGGGTGCTGCGCTTGACGCGGCAGGACAACCTTCTGTGCCTCAGGAGGAAGGCCTATGTTCCGGCCACCACCCAGTCGGATCATGGCTGGAAGGTGTATCCGAACCTGGCCCGTCGGATGATCCCGCTGGCGCCGGACCGGCTGTGGGTCGCCGACATTACCTACATCAGGCTGGAGCGGGCCTTCGTCTATCTGGCGGTGGTTCTGGACGCCTTCAGCCGCAAGGTGGTCGGCTGGGCCCTGGCCGATCACCTGGGCGCCAGCCTGCCCCTGGCGGCGCTAGACATGGCCCTGGCCGACCGCCGCCCCCCGCCGGGGAGCCTCGTCCATCACTCTGACCGGGGTGTGCAGTATGCCTGCGGCGACTACGCCCGGCGTCTGGAAGAGACCACCGTCCTGGCCTCCATGAGCCGGGGCGGCTGTCCTTATGACAACGCCAAGGCCGAGAGCTTCATGAAGACCCTCAAGACCGAGGAGGTGAACGGCTCAACCTATCTCGACCTGACCGACGCCAGGAGCCGGATCGGCAGCTTTATCGAGGAGGTCTACAACACCACCCGACTCCACTCGGCCCTGGACTATCTCTCCCCAGTGGAGTTCGAACAGCAAACCCACCGTTGGGACGCGCTAGCGCGTCCCAACGGTGCCATCGCAGCAACCGCTGTCACCTAATAACGCCGTCTCACGTACGGGGTGCAGTCCACACGCTGCGCGAGACAGTCACCTCGGGGTGCGAATGGCGTTCCAGTTGAACAGGAAATTGCGATGCTCGGCCCAGGTCTGGCCGACCGCCTCGTTTCCGATCAGGCAGACAGAGGTGTGGTAGGGCCCCGCGCCGTCAGTGGTCCGGAAGCTGGCGCAGGTGCGGCCGCGCGAGGTCTTCCACCGCCCGGCCTGGATCTCGCTCTCGTAGAAGCTGCCACTGACCGTGCCGTCGGCGTTGAGGGTGAGGGTCATGGGCTTGGTATAGGGCTCGTCCGGCTTCACCGAGAGATCGACGGTCCAATCGCCAGCCAGGGAGGGCTCGGCGGAAAGGGCGAGGGCGAGGACAACGGCGATCATGGGCAGCTCCCGACTGGACACAGGAGCTAGAACAAAGGCGCGATGTGGCAAGATCGCTCTCCCCCATCGCAGATGGGGGAGTGGTTTTGGCGAGCGCTGCAAGCGAGCCAAACCGAGGGGGTCCCCCACCGTCGGTGGACCGCCAATCCCCGACCGCCGGCGCTGCCCCGCCTCCTGGTCCGTCGCTCACGCTCCGAACCGTCCTCCGCCCCCTCGCGGGGGCGGAGAGCGAAATCTACACCCGCAGCGGCATCAGGACATACTTCACGCCCGGGTCGGTCGGGTCCAGCACCAGCGTCGGCGAAGCCGGGTCGGCAAACCGGAACTCGGCGATCTCGCCGTTGATCTGGCCGGCGACGTCCAGCAGGTAGCGGGCGTTGAAGCCGATCTCGAAGGGCTCGCCGTCGTAGTCGATCTCCAGCTCCTCGACGCCCTGGCCGGCTTCCATGTTGCGCACGGTCAGGGTCATGCGACCCGTCTCGATGGCAAGCTTCACCGAGCGGCTCTTCTCGGCCGAGATGGTCGCCACCCGGTCAACGGCCTTGGCGAACAGCTCGGCGTCCACCGTCATGATCTTCTGGTTGTCGCGCGGAATGACCCGCATGTAGTCGGGGAAGCTGCCGTCGATGACCTTGCTGGTCAGGGCCGAGGCCCCGGCGAACTCGAACCGCACCTTCTGGGCGCTGACCTGGAAGCCGACGTTCTCGCCGGCGTCTTCCAGCAGGCGACGGGCCTCGTTGATGGTCTTGCGCGGGATGATCACGCCCGGCTGGCCGGCCGAACCCTCCGGGGCCGGCATTTCGGCCAGGGCCAGGCGGTGGCCGTCGGTGGCGACGGCCCGCAGCTTGGCCTCGCCGCCGTCCATCACCGTATGGACGTAGAGGCCGTTCAGGTAATAGCGGGTCTCTTCGGTCGAGATGGCGAAGCGGGTCTTGTCGATCAGCCGGATCAGGTCATTGGCGTCGACCTGGATATGGGCCGACAGGCCATCGGCGCTCATCACCGGGAAGTCGCCGGCCGGCAGCACCGGCAGGTTGAACTTCGAACGGCCGGCGCTGATCAGCAGGCGCGGGTCCTCGCCCGAATAGGTCAGCGACACGTCAGCGCCGTCCGGCAGCTTGCGGACGATCTCGTAAAGGGTATGGGCCGGCGCGGTGATCTGGCCGGGCACATCGACATGGGCCGCGCCTTCATCGACGATTTCCATGTCGAGATCGGTGGCCGAGAAGCTGACCTGCTCGCGGTCGGCCGACAGCAGCACGTTCGACAGGATCGGGATCGTGTTGCGGCGCTCGACGACGCTCTGAACGTGGCCCAGGGCCTTCAGCAGCGCGGCCCGCTCGATGGTCAGCTTCATGTCTTGTCCGGCGTCACGGGCGAATCGGATTTACGCCCCCGACCCGCAAAGAAAGGTGACCGCCGACATTAACGGAAACGGCGCGGGACGGAAGGGGCAGGACCGCTTACCCACACCTGTGCGGCGAGATTTCGCGCGGACCTCACCTCTGTCATCCTTCGGTCCCCCGGCGAAGGCCGGGGGACCGAAGGACCCACCCGTCCGCCAGGCTCCTGGAGTCTGTCGTCACGCGCAGGCATCGGTGGACCGCGGCGGCCTCCAGGCGGTCCCGCCCCCACGGTGGGTCCTCCGGATCGCGCTGCGCGCGACCGAAGGATGACAGGGGAAGAGAACGACGGGCGTGCGCCCTAGGCCTTCGTGTCGATTGCCTCGCCCGACACTTCGCCGGTGCTCGAATAGGGATTGGGCGTGCCCGCCGTCTGTTCCGGGGCGCCAACGCCCGAGCCCTTGGCGGCGACCACCACCATGGCCGGGCGAACCAGCCGCCCGAACAACGAATAGCCCGGCTGCAGCGTCTTGATCACCGCCCCGGCCCCGACCTCGTCCGACATCTGCTCCATCATCGCCTGGTGCAGATTGGGGTCGAACTTCTCGCCGGCCGCCGGATCGACCTTCTTGAGGCCATTGCGTTCGAAAGCTTCCAGAAGCTTCTTCTGGGTCATCTCGATGCCGACCACGAAGTTCTTCACCGCCTGGTCCGAAACATCCTTCGGCGCGTGGGCCGTGGCCTGGCCGAGGTTGTCGGCGGCTTCCAGCAGGTCGCGGGCGAACTTGGTGATGGCGTAGGCGCGGGCGTCGTTCACCTCGCGCTCGGCCCGGCGCTTGGTGTTCTCCGCGTCGGCGGCGTAGCGCAGCGCCTGGTCCTTCAAGGCGGCGACCTCGGCCTTCAGGGCTTCGACTTCGCTGTCGGTCGCGCCGAAGTCGATGGTGTCGTCTTCCTGAATCTCGTTGGGGGTCGTCTCGTCGGTCATACCAGTCTCATCCGTCCATCATCTGGCCCAGCACCCTGGCGGTATAGTCCACCAACGGGATGACGCGGGCATAGTTCAATCTCGCCGGACCGATCACGCCGATCGCGCCCAGCACCTTCTGTCGGCCCGACATATAGGGAGCCGCGATCACAGCGGAACCCGAAAGTGAGAAAAGCCGCGTTTCGGCGCCGATGAAGATGCGCACCCCCTCGGCTTCCTTGACCCCGTCGAGCAGGCCGATCAGCTGTTCCTTCTGTTCCAGGTCCTCGAACAGGCGGCGGATACGCTCCAGATCCTCGGCCGCGCCTGCGTCGATCAGGTTGGCCTGACCGCGCACGATCAGGGCCCGGGCGTCCTCCGCCCCGCCGCCCCAGGCGGCCAGGCCGTCGGCGACCAGGCGGGAGGCCACCGAATCCAGTTCCTGGCGGGCAAGGTCCAGCTCGCCCCGCATCTCGCCCCGCGCCTCGCCAAGCGTCCGTCCCTGCAGCCGCGAGGCCAGGAAGTTCGACGCCTCGGTCAGGGCCGACGGCGTAATCCCCGGCGGCAGGCGCATGATGCGGTTCTCGACCGCCCCGTCCTCCAGCACGATGACCACCAGGGCCCGGTCGGGGCCGAGCGCCACGAATTCCACATGCTTCACCCCGGCCTCGCGGGCCGGGGTCACCACCACCCCCGCGCCGCCGGCCAGCCCCGAGAGGATGGCACTGGCTTCCTGCAGGGCCTCCTCCATCGAGCCGCCCTTGGATTTCAGACGGCCCTCGATGGCGTTGCGCTCGGCCTCGCCGACATCCCCGACCTCCAGCAGGCCATCGACGAACAGCCGCAGGCCCGCGTGCGTCGGCATCCGGCCGGCGCTGATGTGCGGCGCGTTGAGCAGACCCAGCGCCCCCAGGTCCTGCATGGTGTTGCGGATCGAGGCCGGCGACAGATGCACCCCGCCCTTGGAGATCGTCCGCGATCCGACCGGTTCGCCGGTTTCCAGATAGCTCTCGACGATCCGCCGGAAGATGTCGCGAGCCCGGCCGTCGAGGTCCGACAGGCTGGGGGTTTGACCTATACCGGGGATCAGGGGGTTCATGGCTTTCCATATAGGGCCGGTGGACGCCGACCGCCGCATACAGGATAAGCGGCCACCTTCGGCGCGCAAGCCGCGCCCTCCGTTATTGCAGGACCGATATGCGCCCCTCGAACCGCGTCCCCGACCAGCTTCGCCAGATCACCCTGGAGACCGCCGTCAACCGCTATGCCGAGGGCAGCTGTCTGATCACGGCCGGCCACACCAAGGTTCTGGTCACCGCCAGCATCGAGACCGGCGTCCCCGGCTGGATGCGCGGCAAGGGGGCCGGCTGGGTCACGGCCGAGTACGGCATGCTGCCGCGCGCCACCCACACCCGCGGCCGCCGCGAGGCCGCCGCCGGCAAGCAGTCGGGCCGCACCCAGGAAATCCAGCGGCTGATCGGCCGCTCCCTGCGCGCCGTGGTCGACATGAAGGCCCTGGGCGAGCGCCAGATCGTCCTCGACTGCGACGTCATCCAGGCCGACGGCGGCACCCGCACGGCCTCGATCACCGGCGCCTGGGTGGCCCTGCGGCTGGCCACCAAATACCTGCTCGACGAAGGCGTCCTGACCACCGACCCCATCATCGACCAGGTGGCGGCGGTGTCCTGCGGCGTGTTCGAGAACACCCCCGTCCTCGACCTCGACTACGAGGAGGACTCGGCGGCCGAGGCCGACTGCAACTTCGTCCTGACCGGGGCCGGCGACATCGTCGAAATCCAGGCGACCGGCGAGAAGCGGGGTTTTACCCGGGCGGAATTCGAGAGCCTGTACGGCCTGGCGGAGAAGGGCATCGGCGAGCTGTTCGCCATGCAGCGGGCGGCCTGCGGGCTGTAGCCGACACCCCACCGCCGCCACCACCACCGTCGTCATCCTCGGGCTCGTCCCGAGGACCCATTCGTCCGCGTGGCGTTAGCGGTACGGGGATGGGGCTGATGTCAAAGCAACTCACGGCCGTTCGCGGCGGCTGAACAATGGGTCCTCGGGACAAGCCCGAGGATGACGACGTTTGGGGGCGCCGGGGAGCGGAGGCCCCCTACTCCAGCTCGTCATCCCCCCAGTCGCTCGGCCCCGGCTCGAAGCTCAGGATATCCCCCGGCTGGCAGCCCAGCTCGCGGCACAGCGCATCGAGGGTCGAGAACCGGATCGCCCGAGCCTTGCCGGTCTTCAGGATCGACAGGTTGGCGATGGTGACGCCGACGCGGTCGGCCAGTTCGGTGAGCGACATGCGGCGTTCGAGCAGCACGCGGTCGAGGCGGACGTGAATAGCCATGTGAGCCTCAGATCGTCAGTTCGGCTTCGCCGCGCAGGCGGGCGCCCTCGCGGAACACCTCGGCCAGCACAAAGACGACCATGACGGAAAACCAGGTGGTCAGGCTCCAGCCGCCGTTGTCCCGGTCGACCTCGGGGGCCAGCAGGGCGACCGCGCCCCAGAAGATCCACTTGCCGAGCTCCAGCCCCGCCAGGATCAGTCCGATCAGGCGCAGGCGGCCGATGTTGTCGGGATGGAAGGGGTCGCCGGAGGTGAGCGTCTGGCCGATGCGGCGCAGGTTGCCGACGATGAGGTTGATGCCGGTGAAATAGAGCGATCCGGCGAACAGGCCGGCGGCCAGGACGGGCGCCCTCTGGCTCAGGTCGCCGAGCGCGGGCAGGTCTATCTGGTCGATGATGTCGGTGTTGAAGCTGAGCAGCAGGATGGCGATACCGGCCACGGCAAAGCCGCCGATCACCGCCCAGAGCACATACCAGGTCACGTCCAGAATGATCTTGAGCAGGCTCGATACCGAGCCGGGTCCCAATGTTCGCATCAGCGTGACATCCCTGAGCAGTCGTAAATCCGTACCCGGCCGGGCCTGCAGCCCGCCGATTCCGATCGCATCCGGATCGGTCGGCGAGCATGCCTCGGCGACGGGCCTCAAGGAAGGGCCGCCGACTACAAGGATTGGGCGACGAAGGTGTAAGCGGCCAGCGGCATCACCAGCACGACGGCGGTATAGACCAGGGCGACCGCGACGCGATCCACGATGGAAGTCATTTTTCCGAAAGCCATTTGAACAGTCCCTCTTTGGTTTGTGGGGAGCGGCGGAAGCGCCGTTCCATGAGTGAGGGTGTAGGACCGCATCGCTTTTCGATCAAATTACATATCGTTTAACGATATTAAACTCATGTAACATAGTTACCGCCCGTTCATGCCTCCGCGCGGTTCCTCCCCTTCACGGGGAGGGAGGTTGTGGCGGGCGTCTACTTCCTCCAAGTAGGAGGGGCCGACCTTGCTGGAGACTCCCATGCGCGTTCTGCTGACCGCCTCCATCGTCCTGACCGCCCTTGCCGGCGCCGCTTCGGCCCAGGACGGCGCCGCCCTGTTCAACGCCCAGTGCAAGAGCTGCCACACCCTGACCGCCGCCAACAGTCCGGCCGGACCGAGCCTCAAGGGCGTGGCGGGCCGCAAGATCGCCGGCGCGCCGGGCTACGCCTACTCCAAGGCTCTGAGCGCCAAGGGCGGAACCTGGACCGATGGCCAGCTGGACGCCTATCTGGCCGGCCCGGCGACCTTCGCGCCGGGCACCAAGATGTTCAACAAGGTCGCCGATCCCAAGGCGCGGGCCGCCATCGTCGCCTATCTGAAGACCCAGAAATGACCCCGAGACTGGCCGCCCTGCTGATCGGACCGCTGCTGCTGGCCGCCTGCGCCAGCACGGACGGCCCGCGCGCGAGCCGCCCCATCCCGCCGGCCTCGGCGCCGACCACGGCCTCCAGGCCGGCCCTGCCGCCGGCCGCCAAGTCGGCCCTGGCCGCGCCGGGCACCAACGCCGACAGCCTGGTCTACCGCTGCGCCGGCGGCAAACGCTTCACCGCCGCCTGGGGCCTGCCCGGCGACCGGGTCAAGGTGACGGCCGGCGGGACCAGCCAGCTTCTCGCGGCCCGGCCCGCCGCCTCCGGCGCCCGCTATGGCGAAGGCCCGTTCCAGATCTGGGGCAGGGGCGATGAGGCCATGCTCGAAGGCTTCCCGGGCGGACCCTATACGGGCTGCCGGACCGACTGATGGACGCCTTCCCCGCCTTCTTCCCCCTCGAGGGCCGCCGCATCGTCATCGCCGGAACCGGCGAGGCGGCCGAGGCCAAGGCGCGGCTGTTCGAGGGCAGCCCGGCCCAGATCGTGCGGCTGGACGGCAGCCAGGCCTTCCTGGTCGGGGCCTACGGCGGCGCCCTGCTGGCCTTCATCACCGGCGATGACCTGTTCATACAGGCGGCGGCGGGCGCGGCCCGGGCCGCTGGTTGTCTGGTCAATGTCGTCGACCGGCCCGAGCTCTGCGACTTCAACACCCCCGCCGTCATCGACCGGGGCGCCGTGGTCGCCGCCGTCGGCACCACCGGCGCGGCGCCCATGCTGGCCAGCCTGCTGCGCAACGACCTGGAGGCCCGGGTGCCGCCCGGCGCCGGCCGGGTGGCCGTTCTGCTGCGCAAGATGCAGAGCGAGGTGCGCGCCGCCTATCCCGACCTCGTCGCCCGCCGCGCCTTCCTGCGCTCGGTCCTGTCGGGCGAGGCGGCCAACGCGGCCATGGCCGGCGACATGCCGCGCGCCGAGGCCCTGCTGCGGGCCCACATCGGCCGGGGCGATGGGCCGATCGGGCGACTGACCTTCGTGGCCGGCCGCGGCCCCGGCGACCTGCTCACCCTGCGGGCCTCCCGGGCCCTGGCCGAGGCCGACGTCATCTGCGCGGATGAAGACGCCGATCCTTCCGTGCTCGCCCTGGCGCGCCGCGACGCCGGCCGCCTGACCCCCGATCAGTGCGATCCGAAATCCCTGGCCGCCCTGGTCCGCGCCGGCCGCCAGGTGGTGCGCATCATCACCCGCGCCCCGGAGGTCTCGACCCTGCGGGCCCTGGCCGCCGAGGATGTCATCGTCGAGGTGATGCTGGCGGCCCCCGGAACCTGATGCTGGGTCTCACCGCGCAGGATCTGGAGATCGTCCTGCTGTCGCTGCGGGTGGCGGCCGTCGCCACCCTCTTCGCCCTGCCGCTGGCCTTCGCCGTCGCCTGGGCCCTGGCCCGGGGCCGGTTCTGGGGCCGGGGCCTGCTCGACGCCCTGGTCCATCTGCCGCTGGTGCTGCCGCCGGTGGCGACGGGCTATGCGCTGCTGCTGCTGCTCGGCCGCCAGGGCCTGCTCGGCGCGCCGCTGTCCAAGCTCGGCATCGTGCTGGCTTTCGACTGGACCGGCGCCGCCCTGGCCGCCGCCGTCATGGCCTTTCCGCTGATGGTCCGGCCCATCCGCCTGTCCATCGAGGCCATCGACCCCCAGGTCGACCAGGCCGCCCGCACCCTGGGGGCCGGAACCTGGGCGCGGCTGACCCGGCTGACCCTGCCCCTGGCCCTGCCCGGGATCGCCGCCGGGGCCGTGCTGGGATTCGCCAAGGCGCTTGGCGAGTTCGGGGCCACCATCACCTTCGCCGCCGCCATTCCGGGCGTCAGCCTGACCCTGCCCTCGGCCATCTACCAGGCCATCCAGACCCCCGGCGCCGAACAGCGGGCCGCAGCGCTCTGCCTGGTGGCGGCGCTGATCGCGGTGACGGCGGTGATCGGCGCGGACGCGCTGACCCGGTGGGCGCTGAAACGGGCCGGCGGCGCCTAGAAGTCCAGCGACCGCCCCTTCGTCTCCTTCAGGAACAGCAGCGTCGACAGCACGCTGATGCCGGTGAAGAAGATCGGATAGGCCAGGCCCGCATAGATGTTCCCCGTCGCCGCGACGATGGCGAAGGCGCTGAAGGGGACGAAGCCGCCGACCCAGCCGGTGCCGACGTGATAGGGCAGCGACAGGGCCGTGTAGCGCACCCGGGTCGGGAACATCTCGACCAGGGCCGAGGCCTGCGGGCCGTACAGGGCCGTGGCGGCGATGGTGAAGACCAGCAGGACGCCGAACAGGCCCCAGAAGTTGATCCGCGCCGGATCGGCCTTCAGCGGGTAACCGGCCTCCGACAGGGCGGCCTTGATCTGGCCCTCGACCCCGGCCTTGACCGTCTTCAGCTGGGCCTTGTCGAGGCCGCCGCCCTCCACCGAAACCACCTCGGTCGCGCCGATCTTGACCCGCGCCAGGGAGCCGGCCGGGGCCGCCTCGTTGTCATAGGAGACGCCGTTGTTGGCCAGGAAGCTCTTGGCGATGTCGCAGCTGGTGACGAAGGCGGTCTTGCCGACCGGATCGAACTGCAGCGAGCAGGCGGCCGGGTCGGCGATGACCACCACCGGCGTCTTGCGGGCCGCTTCGGCCAGGCCCGGATTGGCGAACTGGGCCATCATGTGGAAGCCGGGCAGGAAGGCCAGCAGGGCCAGGACCATGCCGAACCACATCACCCACTTGCGGCCATACCGGTCCGACAGCCAGCCGAAGAAGACGTACATCGGGGCCGAGGCCAGGGTGACCACCATCATCAGCTGGTTGACCATCGGGGCCGGCACCTTGAGGAACTTCTCGAGGAAGACCGGGGTGTAGAAGAAGGCGCAGTACCAGACCGCGCCCTGGGCCAGCATGATGGCCATCAGGGCGATCAGCACCAGCTTGAGGTTCTTCCACTGGCCGAAGCTCTCGCGGAAGGGATGCTGCGACTGCTCGCCGGCGTCCTTCAGCTTCTGGAAGCTGGGGCTCTCGGACAGCTTCATGCGCATGAAGATGGAGATGGCCAGCAGGCCCGCCGACAGCAGGAAGGGAATGCGCCAACCCCACTCGCCGAAGGCCGTCTCGCCGATCAGGGTGCGGGTGGCGAGGATGACGCCGAGGGCGCCGATCAGGCCGAGCGCCGCCGACGACTGGATCCAGCCGGTCATCTGCCCGCGCTTGCTGGCCGGGGCATGCTCGGCGACATAGATCGCCGCCCCGCCGTACTCGCCGCCGAGCGCCGTGCCCTGCAGGATGCGCAGGATGATCAGCAGGATGGGGGCGATGATCCCGGCCCCCTCGTAGGTCGGCAACAGGCCGATGGCGAAGGTGGCGCCGCCCATCATGGTCACGGTCACCAGGAAGGCCGCCTTGCGCCCGACCTTGTCGCCCATCCGCCCGAAGATCAGGGCCCCCAGCGGCCGGAAGGCGAAGCCGGTGCCGAACAGGGCCAGCGCCGCGATCAGGGCGGCGGTCTCGTTCAGGCCGGTGAAGAAGACCTTGGAGATGATCCCGGCCATGCTGCCGAAGATGAAGAAGTCGTACCACTCGAACGCCGTGCCCGCCGCGCTGGCGGCCACGACGGTGGTCATGGACGTGGTTTCTTCCGGCGCCCCGGGCGTCGTTTCAGCGGTCCGGTCGGTCATTCACATCCTCCCCCGAGGGTCATCAAGGGAGGAGGTCTAGCACTGCAACCGCTTGATGCGAAAGCGCCTCAGGCGGCCGCGCTCCGCGGGGCTGCGTCGGAAGACAGGCGGACGATCTCGGCCAGCAGGGCGGCGGGCGACAGGGGCTTGGAGGCCACCCCATCCATACCGGCCGCGAGATAGGCCTGTCTCTGATCCGACATGACGTTGGCGGTCAGGGCGAGGATCGGCGCCTGGGCGGCCGGCGCGCCGGAGGCGCGGATGCGGCGGGTCGCCTCCATGCCGTCGATGCCGGGCATCTGGATGTCCATCAGGATCAGGTCGTAGCAGCCGGCCACGGCCGCCTCGACCCCGTCCAGGCCATCGCAGGCGACCCCGACCTGGGCCCCGAGGGTTTCCAGCAGCTTGACCGCGATCATCCGGTTGGTGGCGTTGTCCTCGACCACCAGTACGCGCAGGCCGTCCAGCACCTCGCCCACCGGCGCCGGGACGAGGTCCAGGGGCGCCGTTGCGGGGGCGTTGACCGCCAGCAGGAAGGTGGAGCCCAGGCGCGGCGCGGACTTGAAGCTGACCTCGCCGCCCATCAGCTCGGCGACCCGCCGGGTGATCGTCAGGCCAAGGCCGGAGCCGCCGAACTGCCGGGTTGTCGAGGCGTCGGCCTGGTGGAAGCGCTGGAACAGGCCGGCCTGGGCCTCGAGCGGAATGCCGACGCCGGTGTCTTCGATCTCGAAGGTCAGCCTGTCGCCGTCGCGGCGGCAGCGGACCGTGACATGGCCCTGCAGGGTGAACTTCACCGCGTTGCCGACCAGGTTGTACAGGGCCTGGCGCAGCCGGATCCCGTCGCCGATCGCCCAACCGATCGTCTCGTCGCCGGCGAGCCGCAGGGCGATGTCCTTCTCCCGCGCCTGCGGAGCCAGCATGTGGACCACGCCCCGCGCCAGGCTGCCGATGTCCACCGGCTCATGGGCGAGGTCGAGTTTTCCCGCCTCGATGCGGGAGAAGTCGACGACGTCGTCTATCAGGGCGGTCAGCATCCGGCCGCAATCGAGGGCTTCGGTCAGCATCCGGCGTCCCTCCTCGCTGAGGGCTTCGCGCTCGAGCAGGTGCAGGACGCCGATCACGCCATTCATCGGCGTGCGCAGCTCGTGGCTCATGTTGGCAAGGAACCTGGACTTGGCGTCGGCCGCGGCCAGGGCGGCGCGCTTGGCCTCGACCAGGGCCAGTTCCTGACGTTTCCGGTCGTCGATGTCGATGACCAGGCCGACGCCGCGCAGGGTCTCCATGTCGAGGGTGTAGTAGACCCGCGCCCAGCGTTCCGGACGGCCCTCCAGGACGATGCGGAACTCCACGTCCTGGGAAGTGTCTCCGCTCGCCCACTGGGCGGTGACCGCCGCGACGGTGTCGCGGTCGGCGGGGTGCACGAAGGGCCAGAACGGCGCCCGGATTTCCTCATAGGTCATCCGGCATTCGACGAGGTCGTGGAACTGCTCCGACGCCCAGAAGGTCTGGGCCACGTGATCGACCTCGAAGGCGCCCGCCTGGGCGGCCTCGAGCGCCATCTTCAACCGGATCGAATTGGCGGTCAGTTCCTCGGCCAGGGCGGTCACCCGCCGCTCGCCGCTCAGGGCCAGATCCCGGGCCTCGGCCAGTTCGGTCACATTGCAGCAGATGCCCTTGAGGGCGAATCGGTCGCCGCGCGGCTCGGTGGTGACGGTCGCCCGCATGGTCATCCAGCCACCATCGACCCGGCGCAGGCGATGCTCGATGGTCAGGCCCTCGCCGGTTTGCATGGCGTGCGCCAGGGCGCCGGCGACCCGATCGCGCTCGAGCGGATCGAGTTTGTCATTGAGCGCCGCCGCCGTACCGAGGTCCTCGGCCTGCCAGCCGAACAGGGGCGCTACGTCGTCCGCCCAGACCAGGGCGTCGGTGTCCGGCTCGTAGGTCCAGCAGGCGATGCCGGCGACTTCCGACAACAGGGTGTGGTCGCGTCGGGCCGCCGCGAGCTCTTCCTCGCGGGCCTTTTCGGCGGTGACATCGCGCATCGTCGAGATCATCTTGCCGTCGCCGCACAGCCGGTTTCGACCGTCAAAGCAAAGCCAGCGCCCGTCCTTGGTGCGGATGCGGCCGATGGTTGCGCTCTCGCCGGTCCGGCTCAGTTCGACGCCGCTGCGGATAAAGCCGGATCGATCATCGGGATGGATGAGTTCCAGCGGCCGCTGGCCGATGAGTTCCTCCGGCAGCCAGCCGGTCGCGGCTGTCCAGGCGGCGTTCACATGCAGCAGGACACCATCGAGGGTGGCGACGCAGAACAGGTCTCTGCTGTTCTCGAAGAACCAGCGCGCGACATCCGCTTCCGGCAGGGGGGTTCGATTTTTCTGGGACGCACTCATGACAACCAACGTTAGGCGAGCAGCATGAATGCCGGGTTTTGCCCGGAATAGGGGAAATCCCTGAGTCTCAGGTCGCGCCGAAGCAGACGGCCCCGCCCGTCATGAGGTGACGGACGGGGCCTTGGGTCCGGTTCGGGGGGTGTCCGCCTGGAGGAGGATCGAGGCGATCAGAACCGGACCGTGGTGGTCAGCGTGGCCGACCGGGCGTCGCCCGGAATGGCCCAGCCGAAGCCGGAGTTGGAGCGGATGTTGGTGTAGTATTCCTCGTCGGTCAGGTTCTTGACGTTGAGCTGCAGCCCGACCTTGTCGTTGATGGTCCAGGTCACCGAGGCGTTGAGCAGCCAGTAGTCGTCGGACTCGATCAGCGGCGCGGTGGCGCTGGCCCGGGCGAAGGCGTACTGGCCGGCGTAGTTGGCGCCGATGCCGGCCATCCACTGCTCGTTGATCTGCCAGGTCGTCCAGACATTGAAGGCGTGCCTGGGCGTCAGCGGGATGGGGTCGCCCTTGGTGTAGTCGATGTTGTTCGGCGGCAGGGCGGTGCCGGCGACGTTCTGCAGAATTTCGCTGTCCAGGTATGTGTAGTTGGCGATCACCGTCCAGCTGGGCAGGATCTGGCCGCTGGCGCCCAGGGTGACGCCCCGCACCCGGCTCTTGCCGTCCTGCTGCTGCACCGGGATGGCCGGGTCGTTGGAGGCCAGGCGGATCTTGTCGCGGGTGTTCTGGAACAGGGCGCCGGTCAGGGACAGGCGGCCGTCCATCAGGTCCCACTTGGTCCCCAGCTCGATGACCTCGCCCTCTTCGGGGTCCAGCTGGCAGTTCTGGGCCGTGCCGGTCAGGGCGCAGCCGCCGTTGACGCTCGCCTGCGAGGGCGTGCTGACGTTGCCGTAGGCGAGGTAGATGGAGGCGTTCTCCATCGGCTTGAAGACACCGCCGATGCGGTAGGAGACCAGCGTCTCTTCGTTGCGGGCGGTCGGGGCGGTGGTCACCACCGGGCTGGCCGGCGGGGCCGGATAGGGGGTGGCGATGGTGGCCGAGGTGAACTCGCCCTCATTGTTTTCCCAGCGGATGCCGGCGTTGATCGAGAACATCGGGGAAAACTCGATGTTGTCGAAGGCGTAGACCGCCTGGTTGCTCAGCTCGCCGTCATTGACCGCGGTCTTGATGAAGTTGACCGGGCCCGACCAGACGTTGTTCGGGTTGGCGATGTCCATGTTCGGGTGGGTCGGATTCGGCGTCGCGCCCAAGGGGTTGCGCAGCACGTTGCCGCCGACGAAATCGTAGGTCTCGTTGGAGAAGGCGACGCCGACGACCAGGTTGTGCTTCACTGCGCCGGTCTCGAACTTCCAGTTCAGGTCGGTCTGGTTGGCCAGCTGGACGTTCTCGGTGTCGCGCAGGTTGCCGCGCGGGCCGCCGACCACATACTGGCCGGGGATGGCGCAGGCGGCGCCGGTCTGGGCGTTGAAGCCGCTGGCCAGGCACCAGGTCCCCTGCGGCGGATCGACGATGGTCAGTTGGGTGACCTTCAGCCAGCGGCCGGTGTTGGTCAGGGTCAGGTTGTCGCTGAACTCGTGGCGCAGCTTCAGGGTGACGCTGTCGACGCCGATCTCCTGGGTGTCGATGTTTCGGTAGCCGTAATAATTCGACGGTTTGACGCCCGGCAGCGGGCCGTTGAGGAAGGCGTTGGAGGCGTAGGGCACGCCGTAGCGCGGGGTGTTCTCGTCTTCCTGGTGGAACAGGGCGACGGTGAACTGGGTCTTGCCGCCCAGGCCGAAGGTGACCGAGGGGGCGATGCCCCAGCGCTCGTAGGTCTCGACATCCCGGCCGGGGACGTCGTTCCGGTGGACCATGGCGTTGAGGCGCAGGGCCACGTCGTCGCCGATCAGGATGTTGCTGTCGATCGTGCCGCGCAGGTAGCTGTCGGTCCCGACGCCCGCCGCCACCGTGGTGCGGTCGGCGGCGAACGGGCTCTTGCTGACCAGGTTGATGCTGCCGCCGACGCCGCCCGAGCCGTTGTAGACCCCGTTCGAGCCGTTCACGACCTCGATCTGTTGCAGGTTGAAGGTGTCGGTGCGGCTGTACTGGGCCGAGTCGCGCAGGCCGTCGGTGGTGATGTCGTTGTTGGCGCTGTAGCCGCGCAGGTTGATGCTGTCGCCATAACCGCCGCCGCCCTCGCCGGCCCCGAAGGTGATGCCGGGCACAGTCTGCAGCACGTCGCGCAGGGTCAGCAGGTTCTGGTCGCGCAGGGTGCGCTCGGAGACCACGGTGATGGTCTGGGGCGTGTCGAGCGGAGCGGCGGTCAGCTTGGACGAGGACGGCTTGTCCTTGGCGCCCTTGATATCGACCCCGGACACTTCGGACGCATCGCCGGCCTCGGCGCTGACCGTCGCGATCGGCGCCTCGTCGGCGGCGAAGGCGGCCCCGGCCATGCCCAGGCCGGCCAGTCCGGCGACGGCGGCGACGCCCAGGGCGCGCTTGGCGCGGGCGCTGACGCCCACCGACAGTTTCGAACTCATATGTGTCTATCCCCAGACTTGAAACCCGTCGCCCGCGACGCCCTGTCGCACGCGATTGCGAGGCGTTATTAGTCGCACCATTTCCAGCTTGCAATGAGAATCGTTCGCAAAAGAGCTTTCGTTTGACTCATCGGGCGCGAAGGGGTCGAAGCGCGCCATGAAACAGACCTTCGATGTCGTCGTGTTCGGCGCCGGCGCGGCCGGGATGATGTGTGCGATCGAGGCGGGAAAGCGTGGGCGGTCCGTGCTGGTCCTCGACCATGCCGCGACGGCCGGCGAGAAAATCCGCATCAGCGGCGGCGGCCGCTGCAACTTCACCAACCTGGAAGGCGACAAGGCCGACCGCTACCTGTCGGCCAACCCGCACTTCTGCAAGTCGGTGCTCAGCCGCTACACCCCGCGTGACTTCATCGCCCGGGTCGATCGCCACGGCATCGCCTGGCATGAGAAGACGCTCGGCCAGCTGTTCTGCGACGACTCGGCCAAAGAGATCATCGCCATGCTGCTCAGTGAGATGAAGGCGGCCGGGGCCGTGCTTCGCCTGAGCACCGAGGTGGACCGCATCGAGCAGACCGACACCGGCTTCGAGGTCGCCATCGGCGGAGCGCGCATCGCCTGTGAGAGCCTGGTCGTCGCCTGTGGCGGCAAGTCGATCCCGAAGATGGGGGCCAGCGGCTTCGGCTACGAGATCGCGCGACAGTTCGACGTCAATGTCCTGGACACCCGCCCGGCCCTGGTGCCGCTGACCTATGCGGTGCAGGTGCTGGAACAGCTCAAGCCGCTGATCGGGGTGGCGGTGCCGCAGGCGGTAGTGCAGGGCGGCAAAGGACGGTTCGAGGAGGACATTCTCTTCACCCACCGCGGCCTGTCGGGCCCGGCCGTGCTGCAGGTCTCATCCTACTGGCGCGAGGGCGAAGAGATCGTCGTCAACTTCGCCCCGGGTCTCGATGCGCTCGACTTCCTGAAGACCGCCAAGCGAGAGCATGCCAAGACGGCCCTGCACACCGTGCTGGGCTGGAAGCTGCCCCGGGCCCTGGCGGTGCTGATCGCCCACGACCACGGCGTGCCCGGCAACATGGCCGACCAGCCGGAGAAGGCGCTGAAGGCCGTGGCCGAGATGGTCAACGCCTGGCGCACCAAGCCGGTGGGCTCCGAAGGCTATCGCACGGCCGAGGTCACGCTTGGCGGGGTCGATACCCGGGCGCTGGACCAGAAGACCATGGCGGCGCGCGGCGTGCCCGGACTCTATTTCATCGGTGAGGTGGTCGATGTCACCGGCTGGCTGGGCGGCTATAACTTCCAGTGGGCCTGGTCGTCGGGGTTTGTCGCCGGGCAGGCTGTATGAGATTGACCTGATGGACCCGGACGCCCTGCAGGCAATCGCGGTTGGGGTGTTCTTATTGGCCGGAATGGGGACCTATCCACTCGGCGCCTATCTGCATGCCCGGTTGGAGCGGCTGCATGCACGAGGCGTCATCCTCGACCGGCCTGTTCCCTACAGCCGGGGGCTCCGAAGCAGCCTGCGCGGGACGGCCTATGTACTGACGCGCAACGCCGACAACACGCCTGACCGCCTTGCTCTCCTGCTGGCGCGCTGCCTTAAGATTTCATTCCTGCTGGCGCTCGCGAGCGGGGTGACCGTGCTGGCGCTGGCGTTCGGCGCCGTCTAGCGCGCGATCTCCCGCGCGTCGTACGCCCCTTCGGGCTTCGGTCCCTTGCCGGCCAGCACCTCGAGCGTCTGGCGATAGGCCGGGCCGCCGCTGAGGTCAAAGGTCGTGCCGACCCCTACGCCGACGCCCGAACGATAGCCGCCCGTGCCGCCGCCGATTCCGATGCTCGTGCCCCCGCCGCGTGAGCCGGTGCGCTCGCCCATACGGTCGACCACCCGGAACCAGTCATAGCCGTCGCGGGCCACCACCTCGGCGGCGCGGCGCAGGGCAAAGTCATTGACCTGTTCCGGCGGGGCGCCGGGGCCGCCCTGGAAGCTGACGCGGTAGCGGCCGGTCTCGATCCGGTAGTCGCTGAAGCCGACGGCCCGGGCATCGGCCTGGGGTCCGTAGGTGGTCGGGGTGGCGCAGGCGGCCAGCGACCCGGCGAGGGTCAGGGCGGCGAAGGCGCAGAGCATCGGGCGCATGGTGTTTCTCCTGGTCATGCAAACCACTCACGGGGCCGGCAAGTTCCGGCTGTCGCATTGCCGACACGGGCCGGCGGGTCTAAGCGAACGCCGTCAATCCAAGGGGCGCGCGCATGACCTTCACCCTCACCCCCGTCGCAACGGTCCGGGGCGGCCGGGCCGAAGCCGTCGATGACGACTGGGGCGGCAGCCGCGCCCGGCTGGTTCTGGCCGATCATCTGCCGGAAGACAGCCTGGCCGGCCTGGCCGACTTTTCCCATGCGGAGATCATCTTCGTCTTCGACCAGGTGACCGACGACAGGATCGTCAGCGGGGCCCGCCGGCCGCGCGGCAACCCCGACTGGCCGCTGGTCGGCATCTTCGCCCAGCGCGGCAAGAACCGGCCCAACCGGCTGGGCGTCACTGTCTGTTCCATCGTCGCCGTCGAGGGGCGCGAGGTCATCGTCGAGGGCCTGGACGCCATCGACGGCACGCCGGTGCTGGACATCAAGCCGGTGCTGAGCGGCTTCCTGCCGCGCGGCGAGGTCCGGGAACCGGACTGGGCCCGCGAGATCATGGAGGCCTACTGGTGAGGCGACCGCTGGAGGGCGTTCGCGTCTTGACCCTGGAGCATTTCGGGGCCGGGCCCTACGCCACCCTGCTGATGGCCGAACTGGGGGCGGAGGTGATCAAGGTCGAGTCGCTCGAGCTGGGCGGCGACGCCTCGCGGCCGACCGGGCCCTATCTGCTGGGCGGGGACGACAGCCAGTACTTCCAGACCTTCTCGCGCCACAAGAAGAGCGTCGGGCTGGACATCAAGGCCGACCGGGCGGCCTTCGTGCGGCTCGTGGCCTCGGCCGATGCGGTGGTCAACAACCTGCGCGGCGACCAGCCGGCCAGGCTGGGCCTGACCTATGAGGCTCTGAAGGGGATCAATCCGGCCATCGTCTGCGGCAGCCTGTCGGCCTATGGCCGAGGCAACAGCCGCGAGGCCTGGCCGGGCTACGACTATCCGATGCAGGCCGAGTGCGGCCTGATGAGCCTGACCGGTGAACCCGATGGGCCGCCGGCGCGGATGGGGGTGTCGATCATCGACTTCATGTCGGGCTCGACCTTCGCTTTCGCCGTGGTCAGCGCCCTGCTGTCGGCGAAGACGACAGGAGTGGGCTGCGACGTCGATGTCAGCCTGTTCGACGTGGCCCTGCACCAGCTCAGCTATCCGGCCATCTGGGCGATGAACGAGAACCATCCGGCCACGCGGTTGCCGAACGGGGCGCATCCGTCCCTGGCCCCGGTGCAGCGGGTGAAGACGGCGGACGGCTATGGCCAGCTGATGTGCATGACCCAGAAATTCTGGCTGGAACTCTGCGCCCTGGCGGAGCGCGGCGACCTGGCCACCGACCCGAGGTTCGCGACCCTGGCCGACCGGCGGGTCAATCTCGCGGCGCTGACCGAGGCGATTGACGCCCTGTTCCAGACCCGCACCAATGCCGAATGGATGGCCCTGCTGGGGGGCCGCGTGCCGTTCGGCCCGGTCAATGACGTGGCCCAGGCGCTGGACAACCCCTTCGTGGCCGAGGTGGGCATGCGCGATGTGATCAAGCATCCGGACCGCCCACAGGGCCTCCACATGCTGGCCGCCCCGATCCGCATCGATGGGCAGCGCATGCCGGCGGTGCGCTCGCCGAAGCTGGGCGAGCATACGGACGAACTGCTGAGCGAGGGTTAGCGTTTCCAAACTCTCCCCCCGCAAAGCGGGAGGAGGACAGATTTCGAGCCTCAAGCGAGAAATCAGGAGGCGGGCCCCACCGGCGGATGGAGGTTCCTTCTGCGACAGGGAAGCCCCCCTCCTGCTTTGTCGCTCACGCTCCAAAGCGGTCCTCCCCCCGCGACGCGGGGGGAGAGTTTGAATTTGCGCCTGCGGCTTGCAGGCGTAACCTCCGATCATGTCCCTGCTTCCCCCGACCACCGAGGTCCGGTCCGGCCGCCAGCGTCTCCATGCCGCCGGGACCGACCAGGCCATCGACCGCGCCCTCGCCGACGAGGCCCCGGTCGGCATCCTCTATGACGGCCGGCCGCATGCGGTGCTGATGGCGACGCCGGCCGACGTCGAGGATCTGGCCGTCGGCTTCACCCTCAGCGAACGCATCGCCACCTTCGACCAGATCGCCGGCGTCTCCGTCGAGGTGGTCGCCGAAGGGGTGCAGGTCGATGTCCGTCTGACCGCCGGGGCCCGCGCGAGCAAGGCCCGGGCCCGGGCCCGGACCATGGAAGGCCGCTCGTCCTGCGGCCTTTGCGGGGTGCAGCGGCTGGCCGCCGCCGTACGGCCGCTGGAGGCCCTGGCGGACGGACCGACGATCCCGGGGCGCGCCATCGCCGCCGCCTTCGAGTCGCTGGAGGGGCGGCAGGCGCTGGGCAGACTGACCCGCGCCGCCCATGCGGCGGCCCTGGCCACCGTGGACGGCACGCTGATTCTGGTCCGCGAGGACGTCGGGCGTCACAACGCGCTGGACAAGCTGGTCGGAGCCGCCGCCCGTGCAGGCGTGACCGGCCCGCTGTGCCTGGTCACCAGCCGCTGCAGCTACGAGATGGTCGAGAAGGCCGCCGTCGCCGGCTTCCCGATCCTGGCGGCGATCTCGGCCCCGACGGCGCTGGCCCTGCGCAAGGCCGAGGAGAGCAACCTGACCCTCATCGCCCTGGCCCGGGCCGACGGCTTTACGGTCTTCTCCGGCGGGGAGCGGATCGCGTCATGACGAAGGGGATCAAGGACTACACCCATCCTGCGGGCGGCTGGGACGCCCTGAAGGCCGTGGCCGGGGCGCTGACCGACCAGGATACCGTCGCCAAGGGCGGCCGGGCCCTGCTGGACGCCAACCAGCCGGACGGCTTCGACTGCCCCGGCTGCGCCTGGCCGGATCCGAAACACACCTCCTCCTTCGAGTTCTGCGAGAACGGAGCCAAGGCCGTCGCCTGGGAGACCACCAGCCACCGGGCCACGCCCGAGGTGGTCGGGGCCCATACCGTCGCCGAGCTCTGGACCTGGTCGGACCATGACCTGGAGAACCTCGGCCGGCTGACCGAGCCGCTGCGCTACGATCCGGCAACCGACCGGTTCCAGCGCGCTTCCTGGGACGAGGCGACGACCGCTATCGGGGCCGCTCTTCGCGCCCTGGAGAATCCGAACCAGTGCGAGTTCTACGCCTCCGGCCGCGCCTCCAACGAGGCGGCCTTCCTGTTCCAGACCTTCGGTCGGCGGTTCGGCACCAACAACTTCCCCGACTGCTCCAACATGTGCCACGAGCCGACCAGCGTCGGCCTGGCCGAGCAGCTGGGGCTGGGCAAGGGGTCGGTCAGTCTCGAGGACTTCGACCACGCCGACTGCATCCTCAGCTTCGGCCACAACCCCGGCACCAACCACCCGCGGATGATGACCACCCTGCGCGACGCCGCCCGGCGCGGCGCGGCCATTCTGGTGTTCAACCCGATGCGCGAGCGGGCGCTGGAGAAGTTCGCCTCACCGCAGGACCCGGTCGAGATGCTGACCCTGACCGGCACCGACATCGCCAGCCGCTACTACCAGCTGAAGGTGGGCGGCGATGTCGCCGTGCTGACCGGGCTGATGAAGCTGCTGATCGAGCGGGACGCGCTGGACCACGATTTCATCGCCCGGCACACCACCGGCTTCGAGGCCCTGGCCGCCCATGTCGCCGCCGCCGACTGGGCCTGGATCGAGGCCCGCTCCGGCCTTGCCCGCGCCGACCTGGAAGAGGCGGCCGACATCTATCAGCGGTCGAAGGCCATCATCCTCTGCTACGGCATGGGCCTGACCCAGCATCGCTCGGCCTCCAGCCTGGTTCAGCAGCTGGTCAACCTGCTGCTGCTCGGCGGCCATATCGGCCGGCCAGGGGCGGGCATCTGTCCCCTTCGCGGCCATTCCAACGTCCAGGGCGACCGCACCGTCGGGATCACCGAGAAGCCCTCGCCCGCCCTGCTGGCGTCGATGCAGCGGGTGTTCGGCTTTGCCCAGCCCACCGCCCACGGCCACACCGTCGCCGAGGCCATCGAGGCCATGCGCGAGGGGACGGTGAAGGCGATGATTGCGCTGGGCGGCAACTTCGCCGTCGCCGCGCCCGATCCGACCCTGACATACCCGGCCCTCAAAAAACTGGACCTGACGGTCAACATCGCCACCAAGCTCAACCGCACCCATCTGCTGACCGGCAAGCAGGCCTGGGTGCTGCCCTGCCTGGGCCGCACCGAGATCGACGTCCAGTCCGGCGAGCGCCAGTCGGTGACCGTCGAGGACAGCATGTCGATGGTCCACGCCAGCCGCGGCATGCGGCAGCCGGCGTCGGAGCACCTGCGCTCGGAGCCGTGGATCGTGGCGCGAATGGCGCTGGCCACCTTCGGCGAGGACCCTCACGTCGACTGGCTGAGCCTGGGGGCCGACTACGACCGGGTGCGCGAGCTGATCGAGCAGGTCTTCCCGGACCAGTTCGGCAACTACAACGACCGCATCCGCACCCCCGGCGGCTTTCGCCTGCCCGTGCCGACCAGCGAACGGGTGTGGACCACGCCGAGCGGCAAGGCGGCCTTCCTGCCCTATGTCGCCGACGACGCGGCTGTCGATGACCCGACCCGAGGCGATCCGGAGGTGCTGCTGCTGACCACCCTGCGCAGTCACGATCAGTATAACACCACCATCTACGGCCTGAACGACCGCTACCGGGGCGTGAAGGGCCGCCGCGACGTGGTCTTCGCCCATGCCGACGACCTGGCGGCGCGGGGGATTTCGGATGGCGACCGAATCGACCTCGCCTGCGCCTTCGACGGCGGGGTGGAGCGGACGCTGAAGGGCTTCACGGCCGTGGTGAAGGACATGCCGAGGGGCTGCCTGGCGGCCTACTACCCGGAGGCCAATCCCTTGCTGGCGCTGTCGGAACGCGACCGGCGGAGCGGGACGCCGGCCTACAAGTCGATGCCGGTGCGGATGACCAAGGCGCGATGACCTCGGTGACCGCTACTGCGGCGGCGCTTTCGCCAGTTCCTCGGCCGAGATGCCGCAGCCGGTCAGCACCAGGTCGCCGATCTTGACCTCGGCCTTGTAGGGATAGACCCGGTCGCTCATGCCGTCCGAGCAGGTCCCGGACGTCAGGGTGGCGACGACCGGCGGGGTGGCGCTCTCGGCGGTCCAGGTCGCCTTGCCGGAGCTGGCGGCCAGGACGGCGCCGGTGGCGGTGATGGCCGGCGCGTCCGGGCGGGTCAGGACCAGGGTCGTCCCCTTCACATCGAGGCGCCAGAAGGGCTCGGTCCCGATCAGGGCGAAGTCGGCCCGGAAGGGCGCGGCGGGATCGACCGAAGTTGTCGGCTGGGTCTCGCCCGGCGCCTGGGCGGCCGGGGGCGGCGCGTCGGCCGGCGGCACGGCCTCGCCGCCGCCGGGGGCCTCGGGGGAACAGGCGGCCAAGGCCAGAATGCTGACGGCCAGCAAGGCCATGCAAAAAGGACGCATAGGCGGTCGTCTCCTTGGGGGCTTACCGGCTTCGCGAACAACGCTAGACTCATTCGCGATGAGCGGAAATGCCCCCTATTCCTTCTACGAGTTCTTTGCTGGCGGGGGGATGGCTCGCCTTGGCTTGGGAACTCACTGGTCGTGCTCGTTCGCGAACGACTTCGACCCAGTTAAGTCATCGAGCTACCTGGCAAACTTCCCGGAATCGTCTGAGCACTTCAACCAAGGCGACGTTTGGAAAGTGAAGGCCCGCGACCTTCCCGGCCAAGCAGTTCTCGCTTGGGCATCATCCCCCTGTCAGGACTTCAGCTTGGCGGGGACCCGAGCCGGGCTTTCAGGAGGCCGGTCCAGCGCCTTCTTCGGCTTTTGGCGCCTGGTTCAAGAACTGAATGCCGAGGACCGCGCACCCGCCATCGTGGTTGTTGAGAACGTGGTCGGACTCCTGACCTCTCATGCTGGCGAGGATTTTGCCGCGCTCTGCCAATCGCTCTTCGAGGAGGGCTATTGGTTCGGCGCCGTCGAAATTGACGCCGGCCGTTTCTTGCCCCAGTCACGGCCCCGGGTTTTCGTGATTGCAAGCAAGAGCACCCCCCCAGAAACGCTGAGCCTAATTGAGCCTAAACCACCGCTGCACAGTCCTCGGATGGTGCTCGCATATGAAGGTCTGAGCGACGCGGCGAAACGACGATGGGTTTGGTGGAAGCTTCCCTATCCGCCCAGCCGCAATGTTGGCCTTGCCTCTATCCTGGAGCCTGACGATCAGGTCTCTTGGTTTGATCCAGGCCGCGCTGGCCGACTCCTTTCGATCCTTCACCCAAGACACAAGGCCAAGTTGGACGTCGCCCTGGAGCGCGATAGCCGAACCGTGGGAACGATCTTTCGGCGAATGCGGGTGGAGGCGGGAAGGAAAGTTCAAAGGGCGGAGCTGAACTTCAGTGGGTTCGCCGGCTGCCTGAGGGTTCCAAGGGGTGGCTCCTCTCAGCAGTTCTTAGTTGTCGTGGAAAATGGGACCGTAAAAATTCGCGGCCTTACAGCTCGAGAAGCATTCAATCTCATGGGCTTGCCACCGGACTATCTCCTGCCGCGCAGCAGAACAGCGGCGCTTTCCATAGCGGGAGATGGGGTCGCGACTCCCGTTGTCCGATACTTGAGTGATAGCCTGCTGATTCCATTGGCTCAGAGGCACTCAAATTGCCTGGAAACAACGACAATAGTTGGCGCTCTCTCGATGAAATAGAGATCGCTTTGATGAAGCGGATGAAGCTCCGAGGGCTTGCCCGGGACCACATCATGTCGTTCTTCATCCGCCCCGGTCGGATAATCTCATCTGCCGCGCCGTCAGAGGTTATGACCAAGAGGCCCGACATTGAGGCCGCTACGCCGGAGGAGGTTGAGGCGTTCATAAACCGCCGGCTGAATGAGGCGAGCACCAGCGCGCCCTATCACGGCTTCGGCCCGACAAGCTCGGTGCGTGTAAGAGAGATTCTTCAAATCGCGAGGGACGGCCAGCAAGCCTTGCCGGGGTTCGAGGGGGTATTTGCGGAGTTCAAAAGCCAGCCTCCGAAGGACCAGGTCTCGAAGGCGAAAATAGCCAAGTCGATGGCAGCGTTCGCGAACCATCGAGGCGGCTACATCTTCATCGGCGTCGCAGATGACGGGGAGATCCTAGGTCTGCCGGACGACTGCCGGTTGGAGAAGATGTGGAATGAGATCGCGGATGTGACGACTCAAAAGTTCACGCCGTTCTTTCGGTGGGAGCGAGGCATTTTTGAAACTCAAGGAAAGACAATTGCCGTAGCGTATGTGTTCGAGTGCGAGCAGAAGCCGGTGATCTCATCGACTGAGTACACCCGCGAAATCCCGCCAGGCACTATCTACTTTCGGTACAATCGAAGCAGCGAAGCCATCAAGCCAGGCGATCTGCTCGAAATGCTTCGCGCACGGGATCAGAAGGTGCGCGCCCTGAGTTTCGCCGAACCGACACCAGCAACCACCATCGAGGCGTAGCAGCGAGCAGACTTGGGCGAGCAGCTTAGGAGGACGGCCGTATGATGCCCTGGCCGTGACTACAACAAACAGGCAGCCTGCATGTTATTGGCGATGGCGTCTGCGTTCCCGTCGTGCGCTGGCTGGCGCAGGGATTGCTCGAACCGCTGTTGAAGGACGCCGGCCGGGCGGCCGCCTGAAAGCGGCGCCAGATCATCTGAGGTGGCGGAACCTCGCCCGCCTCCCTAGACTTGAACCATATCCACAGGCGAGACCCTGATGACCAAATCCTTCGACACCGCCCGCTATGCCCGCGCCGGGCGTGGCAAGATCTTCCCCTCGGTGCTCGACCTGATCGGCGACACCCCCATCGTCGCCCTGCCCCGGTTGTCGGCCGAGCTCAAGCCCCGGGCCGAGGTCGTCGCCAAGCTGGAGTTCTTCAACCCGATGAACTCGGTCAAGGACCGCATCGGGGTGTCGATGATCGAGCAGCTGGAGGCCGACGGCCTGCTCACCCCCGGCGCCACCATCGTCGAGCCGACCAGCGGCAATACGGGCATCGCCCTGGCCTTCGTCGCCGCCGCCAAGGGCTACAGGCTGATCCTGGTCATGCCCGAGAGCATGTCGATCGAGCGCCGCAAGATGCTGCTTCTGCTCGGCGCCAAGCTGGAGCTGACCCCGGCCGAGCGCGGCATGCGCGGGGCCGTGGCCCGGGCCACCGAGATCCTCGAGGAAATCCCCGGCGCGGTCATGCCCCAGCAGTTCGAGAACGCCGCCAACCCGGCCATCCACCGCATCTCGACCGCCGAGGAGATCTGGAGCGACACGGCCGGCCGCGTCGACGCCGTGGTCGCCGGCGTCGGCACCGGCGGCACCATCACCGGCGTCGGCCAGGTCCTCAAGCCCCGCAAGCCGTCCCTGCGCATGGTGGCGGTCGAGCCCGAGAACAGCGCCGTGCTGTCCGGGGGCCAGCCCGGTCCGCACAAGATCCAGGGCATCGGGGCCGGCTTCGTGCCGGGCAACGTCGATCGTGGCGTCATCGACGACATCGTCCAGGTCAGCAACGACGACGCCTTCGCCATGGCTCGCAAGGCCGCCGCCGTCGAGGGCCTGCCGGTCGGCATTTCCTCGGGCGCGGCTCTGGTCGCCGGGTTCGAACTGGCCAGTCGGCCCGAGTACGAAGGCAAGCTGATCGTGGTGATCATCCCCAGCTTCGCCGAGCGCTACCTGTCGACGGCGCTGTTCGACGGGCTGTGACCGACGTCTTCACGGCGGACAAGCGTTCGGCGGTCATGCGCCGGGTCAAGGGGCGCGACACCACGCCCGAGCTGAAGGTGCGGCGGCTGCTCACCGGCCTCGGCGCGCGATATCGGCTGCATCGGGGGGACCTGCCGGGGAAACCCGACATCGTCATGGCCGGGCGGCGGCTGGCGGTCTTCGTGCATGGCTGCTTCTGGCATGGCCATGACTGCGCGCGGGGGGCGCGGGTGCCGAAGGCCAACCGTGACTACTGGCTTGGCAAGGTCGGGCGCAATCGGGATCGGGATGTCGCGGCCCGGGCGGCGCTGGAGGCGGCGGGCTGGCGGGTCGAGACGATCTGGGAATGTGAGATGAAGGATGAGGCGGTGTTGCGGGAGCGGCTGGAGCGGTTGCTCGCTTGACCCTTAAACCTGTCATCCTCCGACGCCCGCAGGGCGATCGGGGGACCCAAAGCGGCTCTGGAAAGACTCCCGGCCCGTTTTCACGCGGACAGTTGGGTCCCCCGATCCGCTTCGCGGTCGGAGGATGACAGTGTTTTTGTAGGGGGCTCCTAAGCCGCCACCGCCGCCCGCTGCACATCGCTCAACGCCGCTTCCAGCGCCGCATACAGCTGGGCCGGTTCGATCGGCTTGGCGACGTGGTCGGTCATGCCCGCGGCCAGGCAGGCTTCCCAGTCGCGGGCCGTGGCCGAGGCGGTGATGGCGATGACCGGGACCTGCTGGTTGGGGCCCTTCATGGCCCGCAGCTGGCGGGTGGCCTCGCGGCCGTCCATGTCGGGCATGTAGACATCCATCAGCACCGCGTCGAAGGACTCCAGCGCCAGCCGTTCGAGCGCCTCCTCGGCGGAACCGGCGGTTTCCGGGACGATGCCCAGCGGGGCCAGGACCAGGGCGATGGCCTGGCGGTTGACGGCGTGGTCGTCGACGACCAGCACCCGGGCCTCGACGGCCTGGGGCGCCTGGACGGCGGCCGGGGCCTCGGCGGCGGGAAGGGTCAGGGAGAGGGTGAAGACGGCGCCTTTGCCGGGGGCGCTGACCACGGAGATATCGCCGCCCATCAGCCGGGCCAGCTCGCGGCTGATCATCAGGCCAAGGCCGGTGCCGCCGTGGGTGCGGGCCGTGTGGGCGCCCAGCTGTTCGAAGGGCATGAACAGGCGGTCCAGCTGTTCGGGGGTCATGCCGGGGCCGGTGTCGTCGACGGCGATGGTCACGCCATAGGTCCCGTCGGGATTGATCGCGCCGCCGAGCTGCAGCGTGACGCAGCCCTGCTTGGTGAACTTCAGGGCGTTGGACAGCAGGTTGTTGATCACCTGCCGCATGCGGGTGGGATCGCCGCTGACCCAGCCGGGCAGATGACGCGCGCCGAGGATGCGCATGCGCAGGCCCTTGGCCCGGGCTTGCGGTCGCCAGGCGCGGACGGCGTCGAGCACGGCGATGCGCAGGTCGAAGTCGACGGCCTCGACGCTCATCCGGCCGGCTTCCAGCTTGGAGAGGTCGAGCATGTCGTCGAGCAGGGTGGTCATCATCCGCCCGGCTTCGTTGATCAGGCGGCCCTGGGCGTGACCGGCCCGCTCCGTCTCGGCGGCGCCGGCCAGGATGGCGCTGATCGGGGTGCGCAGCTCGTGGCTGATCATGGCGACCCAGGCGCTCTTGGCCCGGGTGGCTTCCTCGGCCTCATGCCGGCGGGCTTCAGCCTCGGCGCGGGCGTCGTCGGAGATCTTGCGGGCCTCCTCGGTGGTCAGCCAGGCGCCGATGACGTTGAGGATGACCAGGCCGACGGCGATCATCATGGTCGAGACCAGCGGCCCCGGCGCCGTGCCGGCGTCCATCAGCGGCAGGATCAGCAGATAAAGGCCATAGGGCAGGCAGCCGGCGGCGAAGGCGATGCGGCTGCCGCGGCAGATGGCGATCAGGTTGGTCATCGCCGTGGCGACGACGATCATCGCCAGGGCCGGGCCGTAGCGATCGATGCCCTGCCACAGCACCGGGGCCAGGGCCCCGAAGGCGATGGACGAGGGCAGGAAGGTGATCAGCGCGACGCGGGCCGCCTGGAACGGGGTGTCGATCGGGCGCTTGAGCAGCTGGATGCCGGTGAAATGGTCGAAGCCCTGGGCGGCCGTATAGAGGGCGGCCCAGGTCCAGGCCCAGCTCCAGCCGAAGGCCAGATGCAGGCCGGCGGCGACGCCGACAGCCGTCATCAGCCGGATCGGCATGTGTTTGCGCCGGGTGGCGACAACAGTCGCCAAACCGAAACGGTCAGCGGCCTCGACGGCCGGTGTGATTGCTTCCCCAGACATGCGGGGACAGTGGGGTCGAGGGTCCTAACGGTCAGTGAAAGAACACCGGTCCGTCTTTTGGTTAATGACCCAAAATCGGGAAAATATGTCGATCAGGGTTTTTCGACCACGATCTCGGTCTTCACCGAGCTGGCGATGTAGCAGACCTCATGGGCCTCGTGATGCAGCTGGTCGAGCGCCTCGGCGGTCGGCTGGCGGCCGTCGAAGACGATGGCCGGGCGCAGGGCGACCCGAGTGACGGCGATCTTGCCCTCGGCGTTCTTGCGCATCACCCCCTCGGCCTCGTCGCGGTAACTGAGGACCGAAAAGCCGGCTTTCGAGGCGATGTAGAGGAAGCTCAGCATGTGGCAGTTGGAGATGGCGGCGACGAGCATCTCCTCCGGATCGATGGCGTCAACCGCCGACCAGGGGGCCGGCACCACATGGGGCGAGGCCGAGGCCGGGACGGTGATGCCGGCGTCGAAGCTGACGGTGTGCTTGCGGCTGTAGCGGCCGGCGAGGAAGTCCTCGCCGGGCTGCAGGGCCCAGTCGACGGTGGCGGTGTAGCTGGCCATGCCTACTCCGTTGGGAAGGTGGCGGCCTCGATCGTGTTGCCGTCGAGGTCGCGGACGAAGGCGGCATAGTAGCCGGTTATCGCCGCCTGGCGGGGGCCTGGCGGGCCGTCGTCGGCCCCGCCGTGGTCGAGGGCGGCCTGGTGGAAGGCCTGCACGCTGGTCTGATCGCGGGCCCGCAGGCAGATGTGCAGCCCGGTGTCGGCGGGCTCGGGGGACCGGTTCGGGCGATGGTTCAGCCAGACCTCGGGATAGCGCTTGCCAAAGCCCACGGTGGCCTCCCGCTCGACGAGGCGGCGGTAGCCGAGCGGGCTGAGGACCGCTTCATAAAAGGCGGCGGCGGCTGCGAGGTCGCGCACCGAGACAGATAGATGATCAATCATCAGCTCAACCCCTCAAACCAATTCCGTCATCCCGGGCGGAGCGCAGCGCAGACCCGGGACCCAGGGGCGGCTGGCACGCTGATTAGGCCAGCATCCGGGCGGCGGCCCCTGGGTCCCGGCTCTCCGGGCTTCGCCCTGCGGCCGGGATGACGGGGTTGGGAAACCTCCTAAAGCGTCCGCGCGATCAGCACCTTCATGATCTCGTTCGTGCCGCCGTAGATGCGCTGCACGCGGCTGTCGCGGTACATGCGGGCGATCGGGTATTCGGCCATGTAGCCGAAGCCGCCGAACAGCTGCAGGCAGCGGTCGATGATGCTGTTTTCCAGGTCGGTGACCCAGTATTTGGCCATCGAGGCGGTGGCGGCGTCGAGCTTGCCCTTGATGTGTTTCTCGATGCAGTCGTTGACGAAGACCCGGGCGACGGTCGCCTCGGTCTTGCATTCGGCCAGCACGAACTGGGTGTTCTGGAAGTCGATGATCGACTTGCCGAAGGCCTTGCGCTGCTTGACGTAGTCGATGGTCAGTTCCAGCGCCCGCTCGATGGTGGCCATGCCCTGGACAGCGATGCCGAGCCGCTCCTGCGGCAGCTGGCCCATCAGCTGGAAGAAGCCCTGGCCCTCGTCGCCGCCCAGCAGGTTCACGGTCGGCACGCGGACGTCGTTGAAGAACAGTTCCGAGGTGTCGGCCGCCTCCTGGCCCAGCTTGTCGAGGTTGCGGCCGCGCTCGAAACCCTCGGCGCCATCAGTCTCGACGACCAGCAGGCTGGTGCCGCGCGCGCCCTGGGCCGGGTCGGTCTTGCAGACCACGATGATCAGGTTGGCGGTCTGGCCGTTGGTGATGAAGGTCTTGGAGCCGTTGAGGACGTACTCATTGCCGTCGAGGCGGGCCGTGGTCTTGATGCCCTGCAGGTCGGAGCCGGCGCCGGGTTCGGTCATGGCGATGGCGGTGACCAGCTCGCCGTTGGCCATGCGCGGCAGCCAGCGGCGCTTCTGCTCCTCGGTGCCGTAGTGGAAGATGTAGGGGGCGACGATGGCATTGTGCAGGCCGATGCCGAAGCCGTCGACGCCCTGCAGGCCGATCTGCTCCATGAGGATGACTTCATGGCGGTAGTCGCCGCCCATGCCGCCGTATTCCTCGGGCATGGAGAGGCAGGCGAGGCCCGCCTCGGCGCTCTCGGTCCAGAAGGCCCGCTCGACGCAGCCATCCTCGCGCCATTTGGCGACGCGGGATTCCGGCGCCCGGTCCTGGAAGAACTTGCGGACGGACTCCTCGAAGATGACGATGTCTTCTTCGGCCAGGCACGGGGTGCGTTCGACCTGCAGGGGAGCAGCCATGATCAGAAAGCCTCGGCGGGGAGTTGCATCAGGGTGGCCGAGCCGGTCTTCAGCTTGGCCAGGTGGGCGGCGCCTTCGGGGATGATCCGTTCGACGAAGTAGCGGCCGACGACCAGCTTGTTCGAATAGAAGGGATCAGCATCCCCCTTGGCCAGGCAGGCCTTGGCGATCTGGGCCCACATGTAGGCCAGGCCGGTGATGCCGAAGAGGTGCATGTAGTCGGTCGAGGCGGCGCCGGCGTTGTCCGGGTTGGCCAGGCCGTTCTGCATCAGCCACATGGTGCCGTCCTGCAGCTGGGCCTTCACCGAGGCGAGGCCGTCGAGGTAGGGCTTCATGGCCGCATCGCCGCTATTGGCCTCGATGTAGGCGTCGATCTCGGCGAAGAAGCTCATCACCGCCCGGCCGCCGTTGGCCGCCAGCTTGCGGCCGACCAGGTCGAGCGCCTGCACCCCGTTGGTGCCCTCGTAGATCAGGGCGATGCGGCAGTCGCGCAGGTACTGGCTGGCCGGGAAGTGTTCGGTGAAGCCCGAGCCGCCGAACACCTGCATGGAATCGACGCAGACCTTGAAGCCCTTGTCGGTCAGGTAGCCTTTGAGGACCGGCGTCAGCAGGCCCATGTAGTCGGCGCCCTTCTGGCGAACCGCCTCGTCCGGGTGGCCGTGGGCGAGGTCGCCCTGCAGCGCCGTCCAGAACAGGAAGGCGCGGCCGGCCTCGATCATGGCCTTGGAGTCCAGCAGCATCCGGCGCACGTCCGGGTGGACGATGATCGGATCGGCCGGACCGTTGGCGTTCTTCGGACCCGTGAGCGACCGGCCCTGCAGGCGGTCCTTGGCGAATTCGGCGGCGGCCTGATAAGCGGCCTCGGCCTGGGCGACGCCCTGTAGGCCGACCCCGATGCGGGCCTCGTTCATCATCACGAACATGATGCGCAGGCCGGCGTTCTCCTCGCCGATCAGGAAGCCCTTGGCCTCGTCATAGGCCATGACGCAGGTGGCGTTGCCGTGGATGCCCATCTTCTCTTCGAGGCCGGCGCACTTCACCCCCTCGTTGCGCTCGCCGATCTCGCCCTCGGCGTTGAGCAGATACTTCGGCACGATGAACAGGCTGATGCCCTTCACCCCCGCCGGCGCGCCTTCGATGCGGGCCAGGACCAGGTGGATGATGTTGCCGGCCATGTCGTGCTCGCCGGCCGAGATCCAGATCTTCTGGCCGGTGATGCGGTAGCTGCCGTCGGCCTGCGGAACGGCCTTGGTGCGCAGAAGGCCAAGATCCGTGCCGCAGTGGGGCTCGGTCAGGTTCATGGTGCCGGTCCATTCGCCGGTGACCATTTTCGGCAGATAAGCCTGCTTCTGCTCGTCGGTGCCGCCGGTGTGGATGGCCGAGTAGGCGCCGTGCGCCAGGCCCGGGTACATCGAGAACGCCATGTTGGCGCTCGATGACATCTCGCTGAAGCTGAGGTTGACGACGTGCGGCAGACCCTGGCCGCCGTAGGCGGGGTCGGAGCCGAGGCCCGTCCAGCCGCCTTCGCAGAGCAGTTTATAGGCCTCCTTGAAGCCGTCCGGCGTGGTGACCGTGTTGTCCGGATGCCAGGTGCAGCCCTGCTTGTCGCCGACGCTGTTCAGCGGCGCCAGCACCTCGCCGGTGAACTTTCCGGCCTCCTCGATGATCGCCTTGACCACGTCCAGCGAGGCGTCGGCGAAGGCCGGCAGCTCAGCATACTGGTCGATCTTCAGCACATCCTCGAGCAGGAAGACGTGGTCGCGCACCGGAGGTTGATAGGCCATTTTTGGTCCGATTTTTGGGGTGGTCTGGAAACGCAAATGGGGACCGGCGCGAACCGGTCCCCGACATTGCTACTGTGATTAGGGCCTACTTGCCCATCGCCATTTCGGCGTGACCGTCGATCCGGGCGCGCATCACCTGGTCGTAGTCGGCCGCCTTGGGCAGCAGGTCGGGACGCTTTTCCGACAGATGCTTCTCAAGGCGCTCGCAGGCGGCGTGCAGTTCGGCGATGGCGCCGTCGATGTCTTCGCGCTGGCGCTCCAGCACGACGATCTTCTCGCGGAATTTCTTAAGGCTGTGGGCGTTCTGGTGCGCCGCCTCGTCGCCCTCGTCGTAGAGTTCGAGGATCTCGCGGATTTCCTGCAGCGACAGGCCGACGCGCTTGCCGCGCAGGATCAGGATCAGGCGGGCCCGGTCCTTGTAGCTGTAGACCCGGTTCATTCCGTCGCGGGCGGGGGTCAGCAGGCCCTTGTCTTCGTAGAAGCGCAGGGCGCGCGGGGTGGCTTTGAATTCGGTGCAGAGCTGACGGATGGTGAAGGTCCGCTCGGGGCGGCGCAGTTCCATGACCATGGTGACTTCTCCCTGACGTTTGGCGTTCTGATGATGCCCTTGGGTCAGACGTTATGTCCCGCTTACGTCAACGTCAACAGGGAAGAAAGATTTTCCTCAACTTGAGCCATTGAGCATGGAAAAGGGGCCGGTTTCTGTCGAAACCGGCCCCTTGCCGTAACTTGTTACCTTTTGGTCTCGTTACCAGTTCGCGTTCTGGTATCCGGTCGGGCGGACGTAGGCGCCGTTCACGTAACCCACGCCGACGCCGTTCCGGCTGACCAGAACCCACTCGCCGCGCCGGGCGTAGGCCATGGCGGTAAAGGTCTCGCCGCGGGTCAGCTGACCGACCTTGCCGGCGCTGGTCGAGGGACCCGACCGCAGGTTCACCGTCGAGGTGGCGATGAACCGGCCGCCAGCCCTCTGGAAGTTGGCGGGCTGGACATAGTTCGCGATCCGGTAGCCGTTCGAGACGTAAGAGCCCTGGTCGAGGCTGTCCTTCTTCTGGACCTGGCAGCCAATGGCGCTGCCGGCGGCGGCGCCCAGGCCGGCGCCGATCACCGTGCCGGCGGTCTGTTCGTTCCTGGCCACCTTGTTGCCGATCAGGCCGCCGATGAGCGCGCCGATGATGGCCCCGCCCTCCTGCTTCTTGCCGGGGGCCGAGCAGCCGATGACACCATTGGGCTGGGCCGAGGCGGTCACGGGGGCGGCGGCGACGCCGAGCGAGGCGGCGAGGGTCATGGCCAGGCCGACTTTGGCGATCTTGCTTTGGGTACGCATGGTCTTTTCTCCTCAACAATTGCGCGGGCCCGGAGAACATCCCGGGTCGTTGAAGAGGGTTATGAGGGGCGCTGGCTGAACGGACGCGGAAGTGGTCGTTATATTGTGTTCAGGATCCCGGCCCGGGCCGAAAGCCATGCGTCGAAGGCCAGCCGTGGGTGGAAGGCGGACCTAAACTGGAGTCTCGCTCCAACTGATGATTCCATCGCGCTCCCATTCCTGGAGTCCGTCCCGTGCTCTTCCAATCCTTGATTGGCGAGTGATCAGAAAGGCGTAGGCGCGGCTGCCAACGACATCAGCCGTTCCTGAAAGAGCGTTCAAGAACGCCAGGACGGACCGGCGCTGGTCGACGGACGCATGGTCGTAGAATTCTACAGACACCTCGATCGCCATCGGTCACCTACAGCCCGCGCCGCATCTCGTCCCAGGCATTCGACAACGCGTCCCGGTGCGCCGGGCTCGCCACCCCGATCAGCGCCTGCGCCCGCTCGTCCAGCGTCCGCCCGCGCAGATCGGCCACGCCATGTTCGGTGATCACCAAGCCGATGTCGGCGCGGGGCACGCTGACCACGCCGGGCGACAGGCGGGGGACGATGCGGCTGATGCTGTCGCCCTTGGCCGAGGCGGGGAGAGCAAGGATGGGCAGGCCGCCGTCGCTCAGGCGCGCGCCCCTTAGAAAGTCGGTCAGGCCGCCGATGCCGCTGATCTGGCGGCCGCCCTGGAACTCGGCGTTGGCCTGGCCGAAGAGGTCGATCTCCAGGGCCGAGTTGACCGCCACCAGCCGGGGGATGTTCGCCAGCACCGCGAAGTGGTGGGTGTGGCCGCTGTCGGCGAAGCGGATGCGGGGATCGGTCAGGCGATCCCGCAGCCGGGCCGTGCCGGCGGCGAGGCCGGTGACGACGCTGTCGACCACCTCTTCGTCGAGCAGCTCGACCAGCGGGTCGGTGACCATGCCGGAGTGGATCTTCAGCCCCTTGCGGCCGCGCAGACCTTTAAGCGCCGCGACGCCGGCCTTGCCGACCCCGAACTGCAGGCTGGCGCCGTCCGGGGCGATGCCCGCGATATGGCGGGAGATGACCTCGAAGGCCGGGTCGAGGTCGCCGGCGTCATAGTCGAGCACGGCGCTGTCGTCGTCGGCGACGAGGTCGAAGGCCTCGAGCGGCCAACGCGGCCCGTTCACCGCCGGCAGGTTCGGATTGACCAGGGCCAGCTTGAACACCTCCGGCCGGGCCATGACGGCGGGGGCCAGATCGCTGGCGACGCTCAAGGTCACCATGCCGTCGTCATCGGGCGGGCTGACCTGGAAGACGGCGGCGTCCAGCGGCGTCTCGCCCAGCCAGCCATAGGTCTGGAACCAGGTCAGCGGCCGCAGGGCGTAGCGGCCGGCCTCGAAGGCGGCGCGCCAGTCGGCCGAGACGAAGATGCCTTCGGAGGTCGCCCCCTCGCGCAGGGCCGACCAGTCGGATCGGTTGATGCCGGGGATTGGGGCGCCGACGAAACACATCCGCTCGGGCCAGCCGTCCGTAGCTTTGATCCTCTCCCGAAAGCCGAGCGGTTCGCCCGGTCCGAAGGGGACGAAAAGCCTCGCCCCGGACGTTTCACTCAAGCGCCGGGCGAGCTGTTCGACGGCCTGATCAATCGGGAGGCGAATCATGTCATCGTCCGTTCAGCTGGCAGGCGCAACAAAAGGCCTGACCGCGAGTTCTGCGTACGAACCCCGGCCCCATTTGGACAAGAGCCGCTACGTCATGCAAACGACCGCCCAAGAGCCCTCGGGCCTCATCAAGCCCCTGCTGTGGATCGCCGGCGCCTTCTTCGCGACCGGGTTCCTCGGCTATCTGGCGATCGGGCTGAACAGCCTTCCGGGCTAGCCCGCGCCCGTCGAGCCGAAGCCGCCCGCGCCGCGCGCGGTCTCTTCCAGACTGTCCACCGCCGACCAGCCCGCCTGCACGACCGGCGCGATGACCAGCTGGGCGATGCGGTCGCCGCGGCGGATGACGAAATCTTCCTCGCCCAGATTGATCAGGATGACCTTCACCTCGCCCCGGTAGTCGGCGTCGATGGTGCCGGGCGTGTTGAGGCAGGTCACGCCCGCCTTGGCCGCCAGTCCCGAGCGCGGCCGGACCTGGGCTTCAAAACCGGGCGGCACGGCGAAGCTCAGGCCGGTCGGCACCATGGCCCGGGCCATCGGGGCCAGGGTCAGGGGCGCGTCGTCGGGGACAGCGGCGCGCAGGTCCATGCCGGCGGCCAGGGCGGTCTCATAGGCGGGCAGCGGCAGGCCCTGGGCATGGGCCATTTGAACGACGGGTATGTTGGGGGTCACGAAAGGTCCTCTAAGCCAGGTCTTGGGCTATCCTCTGGGCAATCTTCATCGCCACCTCATCCTTGCCGGCCCGGTCCCAGCGTTCGACGCCGGCCTTGCTGACGATCATCACGGTGTTGTCGGCTCCGCCCATGACGCCCGGCTGGGTGACGTCGTTGGCGACGATCCAGTCACAGCCCTTGCGGGTCAGCTTGGCCTTGGCGTGCATCTCGACATCGTTGGTCTCGGCCGCGAAGCCGACGACGATCTTCGGCCGCGTCGGCGTGTGGGCGGCCAGGGTGGCCAGGATGTCGGGGTTTTCCACCAGGGTGAGGACCGGCGGGCCGTCCTTGCCCTTCTTCAGCTTGATGCCGAAGGCCTCGTCCGGTCGCCAGTCGGCGACGGCGGCGACACAGACGGCCGCATCGGCGGGCAGGGCCTGCTGGCAGGCGGCCAGCATCTCGCGGGCGCTCTCGATGTCGACGCGGGTGACGCCGGCCGGGGTCGGCAGGCCGACCGGGCCGGCGACCAGGGTGACCCTTGCCCCCAGCCGGGCGAGGGCGCCGGCGATCTCGAACCCCTGCTTGCCGCTCGATCGGTTGGTCAAAACCCGCACCGGGTCCAGCGCCTCGGCCGTCGGCCCGGCGGTGACCAGCACATGCCTGCCCTTCAGTGGCCCGCCCTGCAGCATTCCCAGGATGGCCTCAAAGATGGCGGCCGGCTCAGCCATGCGGCCAAAGCCGAACTCGCCGCAGGCCATCGCGCCCTCGTCCGGCCCGACGAACGCGACGCCGTCGGCCTTCAGGGTCGCCAGGTTGCGCCGGGTGGCGGCGTGCTCCCACATCCGCACATTCATGGCCGGAGCCATCAGCACCGGCTTGTCGGTGGCCAGCAGGGTGGTGGCCGCCAGATCACCGGCCAGGCCGTTCGCCGCCTTGGCCATCAGGTCGGCGGTGGCCGGGGCCACGACCACCAGGTCGGCCGAGCGGGAAAGCTCGATATGGCCCATCTCCGCCTCGTCGGTCAGGGAGAAGAGCTCGGAATAGACCCGATCCTCGGCCAGGGCCGACAGCGACAGGGGGGTGACGAATTCGGCGCCGGCCTTCGTCAGGATCGGCCGCACGCCGATACCGGCCTTGCGCAGCAGGCGCGTCAGCTCCAGCGCCTTGTAGGCGGCGATGCCCCCGCCGACGATCAGCAACACCCGCTTCTCGCTCAAGTCATGCGCTCCTGCGTTCAGCCTGCTTCCTAGCGGCTTTGCGGCGTTCGCCAAACAGGACTCGACACTGTTCACGTTTTGATCTTTTATCACGAACAACGCTATCTCATCGGGAGTTCAACCTGTGCGCATCCTGCTGACCGCCACGGCCGCCCTGGCCGCCGTTTTCGCCCTCGCCGCCTGTGACGGCGGCCCCGCCAGCAAGCCCTCGCGGGACCAGGCCGACGCCGGGTCGGCGCCGGCCGCGAAGGCCGACACGGCCGAGACGGCCTCCGCCGACCGGACCGAACCGCCGAAGGTCGATCCGAGAACCCAGCCGCCGCCGATGCTCGACGGCAAGCCGATGTGGGCCGCCAACCGTCGCCTGACGGCCGAGGAGGCGGCGGAGAAACAGTTCGCCCGCAACGGCAAGGACTTCGACGCCAAATCGGTCGAGGACTATGCCCGCAAGGCCCAGGCCTTCGTCAGCAACCCGCCCAAGGGGGCCGAGGTGATCACCCGCCAGCGCGGCAAGATCATGTACGACGCCAGGACGAACACCTTCGCGGCGGCGACCAAGGATGGCGTGCCGAGGACGATGTTCAAGCCGGAGGAGGGCGCGGCCTACTGGGAAGAGGCGAAGTCGCGGCCCGAGGGTGGAAGGCGCCAGCGCCGCGACACCGGCAACGAGGGCTGAGACCTTCGGCGTAGCCGTCCCTCCCCGAATTGGGGAGGGCAGGCGCGCGCAGCGCGCCGGGTGGGGAATTGCCATGCACGACAGACAAGTTCGTCCCTCCATCGCGAGGGCAAGAGAACTGCGCGCCAACCTCACCCGCCATGAGTCGAGGATGTGGCGCTGGTTGAAGACGCTGAGAGCCGAGGGCTACCACTTCCGTCGGCAGGCGCCGTACCGAGGCTATTACCTCGACTTCGTCTGCCTGAACCGCATGCTCGTCATCGAACTCGATGGTCCGAGCCATGGGACGGACGAGGCAAGGAAGCATGACGCGGATCGCGACCATGCGCTGATGCGGTTGGGGTTCAGGGTGCTGCGCTTCCAGAACCGGACGCTGGATGAACACATGCCCAGCGTCGTTGACGCGGTTTACGAAGCGCTGAGCCTTCAACCCTCCCGCCGGTGACCGACTTCCCCACCCGGCGCGCAACGCGCGCCTGCCCTCCCCAATTCGGGGAGGGAGGTTAGCGCCCGGCTTCCGCCTACCCCAACACCACCGCCAGCAGCAGCGCCACGCCCGACACCGCGGCTCCGATCGCGAACCACAGCAGCTTCGACGGGCTTTCCTCGATCGTCATCACGGTCGGGGCCGGACCGTCTTCCGCCAGCTTGATGATCGCCCGGGCCGCGCGGTGCACCTCCGCCGCCAATTCCCGCACCTTCGCCGCCGGCGACAGTTCGCGGGCGATCCAGCGGCGCACGACCGGGTCGGCCGCCGCCCACAGGTCGTGCTCGGGGTCGATGCCCCGGGCCACGCCCTCGACGGTGACCATGGTCTTCTGCAGCAGCACCAGCTCCGGCCGCAGGTGCATGTCGAACAGGGCGGTGATCTCGAACAACTGGGCCAGCAGCCGGCCCATCGACACCTGCGACGCCGCCCGGCCGAACACCGGCTCGCCGACCGCCCGCAGGGCCTGGGCGAAGGCGCCGCGGTCCTGGCCCTGCGGCACATAGCCGGCCTCGAAATGGATGTCGGCGACCCGGGCGTAGTCTCGCGTCAAAAAGCCGTAGAGGATCTCGGCCAGGAAGCGGCGCTCCATCGGGCCGATGCGGCCGATGATGCCGAAGTCGATGGCGGTCAGCCCGGCCGGCGCCGCCACGAACAGGTTCCCCTCATGCAGATCGGCATGGAAGACGCCGTGGTCGAGGGCCTGGGACAGAAAGGCGCGGATCAGGTTGTCGGCCAGTTCGCGGCGGTTGAAAGCGGGATCGTTCAGCGCCTCCGACGAGGACAGCGGCCGGCCGCCGGCCCATTCCTGGGTGAGCACCCGCTTGGCCACCCCGTCCCAGACGATGGCCGGCGCCGCCATGAAGGCGTCGCGGGCCATGACCTCGCGCAGTTCGTCGGCCCCGGCCGCCTCGAACCGCAGGTCCAGTTCCAGCTCCAGGGCGCGGATGACGATCTCGACGAAGGCCTTCGGCTCCAGCCGGCGGGCCGGCGGAACGAAGGCGTGGGCCCATTGCGCCGCCAGCCGCAGGGCGGCGCTGTCGCGGGCGGCGCGGATCTCGACGCCGGGGCGCAGAATCTTGACCGCCACCTTGCGGCCGTCGTGCAGCACCGCCTCATGGGCCTGGGCCAGGGAGGCGGCGGCGACCGGTTCGCCGAAGCTGGCGAACAGGCTGTCGATCGGGCGGGCGAGCGAGCGCTCGACCTCGGCCCGGGCGACCGCCGTCGGGAAGGGGCGAACCGCGTCGCGCAGATGGGCGAGGTCCTCGACGAACTGCGACCCGAAGATATCGGCCCGGGTGGCGAGGAACTGGCCAAGCTTGATGGCGACGGGGCCCTGCGCTTCCAGCACCCGCGCCAGCCGCTCGCCGGGGCGACCCACGCGGGAGGCGCCGCCGGCCGGGAGGCGGATGAAGAAGGCGGCAAGCTTCGCTGACGGCGGCAGGACGGCGTCAATCTCGCGCGGCAGCAGGGCGTCGGCCCGCATCAGGGCCCAGCCCGTCCCGATCAACCGGCCCAGGGCCGCCAGGCTGGCCATAGGCTAGATCGCCCAGCCGTGATGGAGCGCGGCCACCCCGCCGGTGAAGTTCGTATAGGTCACCCGGGAGAAGCCGGCGTCGCGGATCATATTTGCAAAGGTTTGCTGGTCCGGGAAGCGGCGGATGCTCTCGACCAGGTACTGGTAGCTTTCGCGGTCGTTGACCACCCACTCGCCGATGGCCGGGATGGCCTTGAAGCTCCACAGGTCATAGCCCTTGCGCAGGGCCTCGCTGACCGGGCGCGAGAACTCGAGACAGATGAACCGGCCGCCGGGCTTCAGCACCCGGCGCGCCTCGCGCAGGGCGGTGGGGACGTCGGTCACATTCCTGATGCCGAAGCTGATGCAGTAGGCGTCGGCATAGGCGTCCGGCAGGGGCAGGCGCATGGCGTCGGCGACGCCCCAGGTCATCTCGGGCTCGCCGCCCTTCTCGATGCCGGCGGCGATCATCTCGGCATTGTAGTCCAGCACATGGACCATGCCGTCCGGGCCGCCGCGTCGCAGCTGGGCGGCGCGCATCATCTTCGAGAAGCGACGGGCCATGTCGCCGGTGCCGCCGGCCAGGTCGAGGATGATCTCGCCCGGCTGCGGGTTCAGGCGGGCGGCGACGGCGTCCTTCCACAGGCGGTGGACCCCGGCGCTCATCAGGTCGTTCATCAGGTCGTACTTGCCGGCGACCTTGTCGAAGACACCCCGCACCAGACCCGCCTTCTCGGCCGGATCGACATCGCGGAAACCAAAGCTGGCGCGCTGTTCGCTCATGGACTTGTCCATAGACCGGGCGATCTCGCCGCGCTAGCCAGACCCCATGCCTGAACTTCCCGAAGTCGAAACGGTTCGCCGGGGTCTCGCCCCCACGCTGGAAGGCCATCGCCTGGTCCGCGTGCAGCAGCTGCGCCCCGACCTGCGCTTTCCGTTTCCCGACGGTTTCGTCCAGCGGCTGACCGGGGCGACCATCACCCGGCTCGATCGGCGGGCCAAATACCTGGTCGGCCGGCTGGACCGGGACGATGTGCTGGTCATGCATCTGGGCATGACCGGACGGTTCGAGATCGATGGCCACACGCCGGGCGAGTTCGGGCGCGCGGTGACCCCGGACGCCAGGCACGCCCACGTCATCTTCGAGACCGAGGCCGGAGCCATGGTCACCTATTACGACCCGCGGCGGTTCGGCTTCATGAGCCTGATCGGGACGACCGACCTGGACAGCCACCCCTGGTTCGCCGGCATGGGGCCAGAGCCGCTGGGCCCGGACTTCACCGCCGACACCCTGATCAAGGCCTTCGCCGGCCGCAAACAGGGGCCCAAGACCCTGCTGCTCGACCAGCGGGTCGTGGCCGGGCTGGGCAACATCTATGTCTCCGAGGCCCTGCACCGGGTCGGCATCTCGCCACTGAAGCCCGCCGGATCGATTGCGAAAAAACGGATCCCGCCCCTGGTCGCCGCCATCAAGGATGTGCTGGCCGAGGCGGTCGAGGTCGGCGGCTCCACCCTGCGCGACTTCGCCGCCGCCGACGGGGCATTGGGTTATTTCCAGCACCGTTTCCGGGTCTACGACCGCGAGGGCGAGCCTTGCCCGAAGCCGGGCTGCGGCGGGACGATTGCACGCGTTGTGCAGGCGGGCAGATCGACCTTCTACTGCCCAACCTGTCAGAAGTAGGGGGCTACAGCCCGAAGTCGTAGCCGAAGTCGTACTTCAGGTGCTCGCGCAGGATCGGCTTCAGGACCGCGTCGGCCTCATCCGTCCACACCGTGTCGCCGACCCCGTCGGGCCGCACGCCCTTGCCGGTGGCGTTGGGGTTGTGGAAGGCCAGCATGTTTTCCTTGGCCCCGGCGATGACGCCCTTGTCGATGGCGTCGGCCGGCAGGACCACGCCCAGGTGTCGCGCCAGCTGGTCCAGTGACCCGGCCGTATCGCGCCGGAAGTCCTCGTATTTCAGGACCAGGGTCTCGGCCGGATAGTGCTTCCGCACCGACCCCCAGCGATTCATGAAGCGGATGTACCACCAGACATCGACGACGTATTTCTTGTCCCAGGGATCGCCCGCCACATAGGTCACGAAGGGGACGTCGTACTTTTCCTTCCACTTCTCGTAGTTGGAAATCAGCACGTCGCGCATGTCCCGCACCACCACGCCATACTTCGGCAACGGCGCGATGGCGCGGATCAGCGGCCACTCCACCGCATAGGCCGGGATCGAATGGCTGGAGGCGACGCGGGGCACGCCGGGCAGGTTGAGCTTGTGCTTGGGGTTGCCGATGACGGCATTGCTGTCGTTGTTGTTGTAGAACTTCGGCCCCTCGACCCCGTAGTGGTGGGCCATGGCCCAGCTCAGCATCCATTTGATCCAGTGGGTGCCCGAATGCTGGCCGGTGACCAGATAGCCGTCCCAGTTGCGGTGCTTGATGAGCGACCAGTTGGTCATCTCGCGATTGAAGCTGTGCAGGGCGTGGGCGGTGTTCATCTGGCTCTTGAGCGGCGCGATCAAAGGATTAAGAACCGCGTATGACCTACCAGACCCTTCTCGTCGAGACGCCGCACGACGGCGTTCTGCTCGTCCGCCTCAACCGCCCCGAGGCGCTGAACGCCCTCAACAGTGAGCTGCTGGGGGAACTGGGCCAGGTTCTCGACGCCGCCGAGGGCGACGCGACCGTGCGCTGCCTGGTGCTGACCGGCTCGGAAAAGGCCTTCGCGGCCGGGGCCGACATCAAGGAGATGTCCGACAAGACCTATGCCGAGATGTTCAAGCTGGACTTCTTCACGGCGGCGGCGCGGCGCATCGAGACCTTCCGCAAGCCGGTCATCGCGGCGGTCAGCGGCTATGCGCTGGGCGGCGGCTGCGAGCTGGCCATGATGTGCAGCTTCATCATCGCCTCGGAGACGGCCAAGTTCGGCCAGCCGGAAATCAACCTCGGCGTCGCCCCCGGCATCGGCGGCACCCAGCGGCTGACCCGCTTTGTCGGCAAGTCCAAGGCCATGGACATGATCCTGACCGCCCGGATGATGGATGCGGCCGAGGCCGAGCGTTCGGGCCTGGTCTCCCGCGTCGTGCCCGCCGACAAGCTGCTGGACGAGGCCCTGGCCGCGGCGGTGAAGATCGCCGGCCAGTCGCCGCTGGCCGTGGCGATGAACAAGGAGCTGGTCGAGGCCGCCTACGAGACCACCCTGACCACGGGCGTGGCCCTCGAGCGTCGCCTGTTCCACAGCCTGTTCGCCTTCGAGGACCAGAAGGAAGGCATGGCGGCTTTCGTCGAGAAGCGGAAGCCGAACTTCACAGGGAAGTAGCTCACCACAAAGGGGGTTCAGGCCGCCGTCCCCGCCGAAGGCGCACCCGGATCGGCGAAGCGGTCGGCGTCCGGCGTCGCCAGCCATTTGCCGAACTTCCTCGCCTCATGCTCCTCCTGAAAGCCGCCGCGGGTCGCGACCAGGTGGACCGGCCCGCCGTCGATGTCGCGGATCCAGCGGTCCTCCAGCCGCGCCAGGCTGAGGCGCTGGATGCGGTTGGCCTGCTTCGGCTCGCGGGTGGCGATCAGGCCGCCGCGCAGGGCCTCCATCTTGCGGCCCAGCTCGACCAGGGAGATGTCGCTGTCGATCTGCACCGGCGCCCCACGCCGCCCCGGCCAGGCCGTGGCCGCCCGCTCCAGGGCCTGGACAAGGTCCGGGTCACAGACGATCTGCAGGAGCGGCGGCGTCATCAGATCGCAGGACGCAACCGGAACGGCGAGGACGGCGAGGAGCAGGGCGCGGCGATGCATGCGCCGACCTTAGCGACCGGCGCGGCACTGGGAACAGGGAATCCGCATTGACCCCAGGGGCCCCTTCCCGTATATCGCCGCGCTTCCGATTATACGGCGGCTGGGCCCGGTGCCCGACCGCCTGTCCGTCCCAAGGTTTTTAGAGAGCATCATGGCCAATAATCCCGGCGCCAAGAAAGCGATCCGCAAGATCGAACGCCGCACCGAAGTCAACAAGGCGCGCCGTTCGCGCGTCCGCACCTTCCTGCGCAAGTTCGAAGAGGCCGTGACCGCCGGCGACGTCGAAGCCGCCAAGGGCGCCTTCGTCGAGGCCCAGTCGGAGCTGATGCGCGCCGTGACCAAGGGCGTCGTCCACAAGAACACCGGCTCGCGCAAGGTGTCCCGCCTGCACGCCCAGCTGAAGAAGCTGTCGGCCGCCTGATACGGGCTGCTGAAGGAATAGGCGACCCGATCCCGGGAATTGCCTAACCCTTTGAATTTATTGAATAACACAAGCCGTTCGGGAGCGATTCCCGGGCGGCTTTTGTGCGCCTGCTGATCACAGCTCTGCGACGCATTAACTCAGTGCCCGGAAGTAGAATTAACGATTTCCCTTGCCACGCGAGGGCCTCTCGCGAGTCAACAGAAATATCCGCATCCGGCGCCAAATTTCACGTTTGACCCCCCTGATCCGGCGGCTCTAAGGTCAACTTCTCAGCGCTTTTCAACCCGGTGTTTCCGGGGTCTCGGGCGGGACGACGGATAGAGTCTATCCGGCGCACGGGGAAGAATTGTGTCTGGAAAACCGGGACTGACGTCGTGGGGGCGGACGTCTCGGATCTCGGGGCTGAACAAGAAATATGACGGTGGGCT